>JBFILE010000005.1:0-28300 GCA_041599855.1 Thermoplasmatota archaeon | reverse complement strand
TCCCCAGCAGGTCATCGACGACGCGGTCATGTCGTCCGAGGCCTTCGCCCAGGCGATCTTCGACGACCCGCTCACGATTCCGGACGTGATCCTCGAGAACCTCCTCATCCGGCCATCCACGGTCACCGTCGTCTCCCGCGGGTCGGAAGCCGCGGCCGGCGGCATGCGGTCGCAGGTGCTCCTCGGGGACATGCCGGCGCCCCGTGGACTCCTCGTGAACACCATCGCCGGCGCCGAAGCCATGGTCCACGCGGTGCAGCGCGGCGCACGTTCCGGAGGGATCCCGTCGATCGAGGTGGATCCCGAAGCCTTCAAGAACGGGATCACCCAAGACCTGGATCAGCTGTTCCGGCAGGGCATCCTCGATGCGTGGATGTTCACGTTGTCCCTCCACCCGGATGACGGCGCCGGGAACGCCGATCTCACTCGCACCGTCGCCCGCGCCACCATCGCGGATTCCGGTATCGGGTACGTCATCCTCACCGGCTACGACGGCGCCGAGCGCATCATCACGTACACGGTGGACACCATCGGCGACGCCCTCGACGGAATCGACGAGGCCGTGTCGCCCCATGACCCCATCCTCACGCTGGTCGCGTACGATGCCCTCGCCGATGGCATCCGGTCCAACGCGGACGAGATCCGGAGCGCCGTCCCCGTCCTCGAGGAACTCCTCCCGGAACTTGCTCTCCCGGACGTGCCCCTCGGGGACGTCCTCGGCGTCATCGACGACCTCGGCATCGACGGGCCCGGCCTCGCCGCGATCACCGTGGACCTTGAGGCGCTCCGCGAACTCCTCGACGAAGCCGACGCGACGACCCACGCCCGCATCAACGAGTTGGAGACCGGCATCACGGACCTCCTTGACACCGCGGACGCCGAGCTTGCACAGTGGGCATCAAACCCCGTGACCGATCTCTCATTGGCGCCGAAACGGACCCGCATCACGGACGCCCGCGCCGACCTGGCGCGCGAGACCGCGGAAGCGCGCGCCCAGGCCGCCCTCCTGTACACGGCCGCCGATGGCGCCCTCGCGTCCCTCGAACAGGCGGTTGCCGCGTTGAACGAGGTCGTCGATTCGTGGGCGAATCTCGTGGACGCCCAGCAAGCCGTCACGGACGCCATCGCCGAAGCGAACGCGGCCGCAGCCGATGCCGCGAAAGCCGTGGACGCCATTGTCCATGCCTCCGTTGAGATCGTCCGGCGCATCGACCCGCGCCGCATCGTGGATGATGCGCCCGAAGCCATCTCCTTCGACGACGCGGACGACCAGCCCGTGAACCTCGCGTACGATTCCGACACGGGAAGCATCCTCATCCGCATCGGCGACACCGTGCTCCATCAGGGCACGGTGGACGCCCCGAGCCCGGGCACCGTCCATGCCGCCATCTCCTTCACGAGCCTCGCGGACCACAACGCGGAAGTCCAAGGCCTCTGGGGTGTGCGGGGGGCAACCCTGCGTGACGGCTTCAACAGGAATGCAGTCCTCGACCCCGCCCAGTACGACGTCATCCAGCGCATGCCCCCGGACGGTGTCGCCAGCGCCGCGGCCGTCCTCGTGGAAACGGGAACCGTGCCCGCGGCAACGAAGCAGCTCCACATCACCGGCAGCGCCGAAGGCTTCAACGCCCTCGACAGGGACGCGCGCAACAGTCGTGTCAACGACCGTCGCAGCGAGGTGGGCACACACGTGGCCGCACCCGGATCGCTGGCCGCGACCTTCCCGGACCGCATCATCGACGCGCAGGAAGCGCGCGCCGCGGCCGTCGCCCTCCAGGCCGCAACCGGCATCGCGAATCCGGCGGCCACCGGCGTCCTCCACGCGGCCCCGCTCACCGGTACCGTGGACGGCATCCTCCACGAGTTCCGTGTCGCCCCCGCAGGCACGCCGAAACCGTCGGCGCCTGCCATCGACGCGTTGCCGTCCCCGCCGCCGGCGCCGCACATCCTCGATGTGACCGCGCACGTGGCCCCGGGCGGCGGCGAGTCCCTTGAGATCGCATTCCAGCCCGGCGGCATCAGCCGCGCACCGGTCACGTCATGGACCGCGTACGTGAGTCCGCGCCCCGACGGCGCCGGCCCGGCCGTGCCCCTCGACGTCCTCGTCGAGGTCCTCAGCACCCGGCCCACGGACCCCGATTGGCGGGCGGGCGTCGAATACCAGCGGATCCTCGCCGCGGCGCCGCCCGCATTCGCCAAGGAATGGCGGTACCTCACGGTGCGCGGGACGAACGCGTTCGGGGAAGGCGCCGCAAGCCCCAGCTACCGGCTCCCGCCCCTCGTCCTTGAGGAGCGATTCGCCCAGCAGCCGCAAGGCCCCCTCGCGGACGGGTATTCGAGCGTGGACGCCGGAACCGGTGAGGTCGTGGTCGACGCGGCCGGCGTCGTCGGCGTGCGCCTCGACACGTGCCTCGGCGACAAGGTCGAGGTCACCCGCGACCTGAACTTCCCCCATGATCAGATCCTCGGGTCCCATGCACGTGCCCTCCGCATCCGCGAAGGCGGTCTCGACGGGCTCCTGAGCTTCCTGAGCCAACTCGGCCAGAGCCTCGATTCGGTGCCCCTTGACCTCGTGAACCTCGACAAGGCGCTCCTGGACGTGGACCTCAGCCTCTGCCCCAGCCTCAAGGACCTCCGGGACATCATCGACGCCGATTCCCCGGACACCATCCTCCAGGCCCTCGGCATCACAACGGCAAAACCCGACGACATCCCGAACTGGCGCGCGAGCCCCCTCACGGGCGACGGCGGCATCGAAGCCCACCTTGCATGGACCACCGTGGCGAAGCGGCTGTACGATGACCTCACCATCGACCTCGACGTGAACGACATCCTGTACGGCACACCTGCCACCGTCACGTGGCGGACACCGGAGATCAACGAGCCGTACAGTGCGCGCGTCCGCTTCCTCGTCCCCGGCATCCAGCTGGGATTGTTCAACGGGCTCATTCCCGGCGAGCGATTCCACCTGCTGCAACTGGGCCACGATGACGGCACGGACTTCACCGAAGTCCTCCGCGTCGACCTCGACCCCCACGTGCTCGCGCCCCTCGACCCTGAGGGGACCGTCACGTGGCTCGATGACATCGCGGGCTTCCAGAAGGATGCCATCGGCGCCATCGCAACCGGTGACCTGCCCTTGTCGTACGGGATCGCCGCCGGCGACACCCGCACCAACAAGGAAACCGTCGCCGCCGCGGCACCCGATCAATGGTACACGGTCGAAGTGTACGCCGCCGGAGCCGGGGCGGACCTGTACAGCGTCGCCATCGACGGCCGCTGGGTCGGTCAATTCCGGACCTCGTCGTCCCTTGCGCCCAACGCCCTCCGCATCGGCGGATCCCACGTGCCCTTCGAAGTGGTGGTGGACGACGTGCGGTTCGGCAAGGCCATCCACCCCCCCATCCCGCAGGTCGAGGTCGTCAAGGCCCCCGAGCACCACGACTTCGCCACCGTCCGCTGGCACATGCCGGAATCCGGCGGCGCACCGTTCAAGGACTTCAATCTCCTTCGTCTCGACCTCGACGACCCGGCAGCGACGCCGGAAGTCGTGGCCACGACGGGTGCCGGCATGGTCCGGTCCATCACGGATCCGCTGAGCCATGACCAGCCGGCCGGGAAGCGCTTCGCGTACTCCGTCCAGGCGGTCTCCGACATGCCGCCCGCACCCGGACGGCGCCGCGTGTCCGGTGCAAGTGACGCCCACGGCATCACCCTCCCCGGATTCGTGCCCGTTGCACGGGACACGGACATCGTCCACGCCCACGCGAATGATCGCTACGACGGCGTCACCAACGATGGCCAATCCGGCGTGTACGTCGGAAGCATCGACGAACGGCTCCATCGCGCGGTCTTCCACGTGAACCTGTCCGGCATGACCGATGCCAGCGGACGCGCCCTGGGGCCCGGCCATGTGGGTGAGGCAACCCTCCTTACGTACGCCCTCCAACACGCGAACCGGTCCACGTCCGCTCCGAGTCTGCTCCCGAGCATCGCCGACATCATGCGGACCCTCGGATACAACTCGGAGCTCGCGGCGGCCGCCGGCCCCGTCGTCCAGGTGGACAGCCTCTCCGATGCCAACGAGTTGGCGGAATCCCTCTCGCCCGGCATCGGCACATGGATGACCGACGTGTACGGCGAGGAGGCCTACGCCACGTACCTCGGCGGCCTCATGGGTACGCGGGTCACGCCATTCGCATGCCCGGACATCGTGCAGTCCCTTGCGTTCATCGGGCACGCATGCCTCCCGGCCGATGAGGAGCCCCGGTCCCACTTCCTGTGTCCGGACGTGTCCCGTGACCTCGAACTCACGTTCAAGCCGTTCAACTGCCACGCGAACGCCATCGGCGCCTACGTGAGCGACTCGACCGCATACGACACGGCGTCCCTTGCGTGGAACAATCAGCCGAGGACCGACTACTGGACGGACGCGCGGGCCATCGACCGGCAATCGACGCGAAGCGAAACGTGGCGCCGGTATGACCTCACCGGTGCGGCCCAAGCGGACGATGACGGCGACTTCACGGTCACCCTCAAAAAGGAGATCGAGCAGACGCCGACCGCCCTTGTCCGCTACGCGGCCAGCGAAGCGCGCACGTGGCTCGATGACATCCTCGGATCCCGCAAGGCGAGCCTCCTTCCGTGGCTCGATGGTGCCGGTCCCGATGCGTTCCCGTGGACGGATGCGACCGCATCCCGCGGCAGCCGTGCCGTCGTCCTCGGGGACTCGTCACCCTCGAAGATCTCCAGTGTGAAGATCGGCACCGACGGCATCGGGATCGTGCCCTTCGACGTCCCCATCAAGATGGACGTCTTCATCCCCGAAGGCGAAGCGCCCCGCGAGATCGGATTGCGCATCGTCGGAGATGTCACCACCCGATCCCGCTCGAGCGCAGGTCGCAGCTGCGGCGTGTACGGCGGATTCGCCGGCCTCCCGGCCCTCGTCACATGGGGAGACGAACTCGTGGTCATGGACGCGAACGGGAACCTCCGCCTCGACCACGATGGCGAACTCGGCTACCTCTCCGATCTCCAGCATCCCCGCGAGAACCTCACCGGCCTCCACGTGGGCGGCATCCCCGTCCAGCGGGGCCGATGGGTGACCCTCACCTTCGACCCCGGGCAACTCGCCCTCGAAGTCGCCGCGCAGCGGGCGGTTGATGATCCCGGACTCATCCGGATCATCTTCGACGCCCTGCGTGCGTTCCGCGGACCGGACACGAGCCTGTGGCTCCCGAACCATCTCGACAATCCGTTCGCCACCTACCAGCGGGAGCGTCCCACCACGTTCACGGAGCGGGTGGATTCCATCGGCGGCGGCAAGGACATCGCCGACCACTTCCCGTACGACTACCACATCCCGAAGTGGACGTTCCTCTGGCAGAACTACGACAAGTTCGTGGAACCGTGGCACTGCGGACTCAGCATGTCCAGCATCGAGCTCTTCAGCGTCGGAGGCACCGTCCTCGTGGACCGTGTCGGTCCCGACATCTCGCCCCGCGTCCGCGTGGACGCCATCCCGACCTCTTCCGGAGGTGGTGTGGAATGATCCCGAACCGATCCCTTGTCCTCATCCTTGTTGCAACCGGGCTCATGACCACCACGCCTCTCGGAGGCTTGTTCCTTGCCGACGCGGAAGCTGCTGCGGCGCCCCCGTTCCCGCGGTTCACGGTGGACCCGCCCGAGGGCACCACGCGGACCCTGTTCCACGCGGACGCGCGGGCATCCCACGTGCCCGAGGGCGCCACCGTCACGTGGAACTGGGGCGACGGCTTCACCGAGGAAGGGGTCCTCGAATCCAGCCACCGCTACGCGTCAACCGGGCGCAAGACGGTGCGCCTGACCATTGCAACGGACACGGAGAGCGTGACGGCCGCCGCGGATGTCTCCGTGGCCATCACCGAACCGGCGGACCGCGCCGTCAAGGAGGTCCAGCGCTACATCGAGGGCGCCTATGATCCGAACCATGCGGTCGAAGCGAGCCAGCAGCACGGGCCGGGGTCGTCGTCCCCCGGAACCATCGTGGCCCTCGTGAGCGGACTCGACCCGTCCGCCCTCCCCATCAACGGCCCCGACGGCTTCGACATCCGGTATGCGACATGCCGTGCGGGCGGGTGCGCCGAAGCGCCCATCGCCTCCGCCACGGATCCGGATGGTACCTCCACGGCGGCGTTCAGCGTCCTCATCCAGAAGGCGTTCAGCGCCCGCTTCATCGTCCTCAACGTCGCCGACGCGGATGGCCACGTGACCCTGCGCGGCATCGCACGCGCCCTTGCGGTCGCGAACGACCTGACCGGCACCTTCCCCGGCTACGGCCACGCGACCGACCTCGTGGTGTCCATCCTGCCGCCGGATGCCGGGTTCCGGGACCGGGCCGCCACCGGGTCCGCCTTCGACCCCGGCGATTCCGAGGGCCATGACCACACGACGGGCGAGGAACCCGGGGACGGTCACGGACACGATGACAAGTCGAGCCTTGTCGCGTTCTGGAACGCACTCCTTGCCAACACGGACGTCTACGACTTCGGTGGCCCCGACGCCATGCCGTACCCCTCGCCCATGGGCTACAACGATTCCCGTCCCCTGCCCGGGCACGGCGGGGACGGCCACGATGCATACGGCGGCAACAGCCACGGCGGCGCCCATCATGGCGCATCCGACGATGGGGACGTGACTGGTTGCGCACCCTATCCCTACCGGGGCATGCACCGGGAGGATGACGGGGTGGCAGGATACCTGCGCCTCCTTGACAGCGTGAAACTCTTCGACCAGCTTGCGGACGAGGACTTCCAGCACCTGTCGCCCGTCCAGCGTCACGCCGTGGAAACCCGTGGCCACGAACTCCTCGACATCGTGTGCCTCCACCTTGCCGTGACCGCCCTCGCCCACGCGGGCGTGCCCCTGTTCGTCCCCGCGGGGGATGAGGCCCACCACGGCACGCCGCCGCGGGATGCAAGCCCCGGCGCGACGACATGGGACCTCCAGACCGTGGATGGCCTCGCCGCCTTTCCCCATGTGATCACCGTGGGTGGAACCACGAGCGATTCCGATCACTCCGACGGCACGCGCCGCATCGTGCTCCCGTCCTCGAACGCGGGACCGACCCGATCCCTCTACGGGGTCAAGCCCGACTTCCTCGCGCCCGCCGATGTCCCCATCGCCATCACGCCCAGCCTCGCCGCCGAGAACGATGCACGCGCAGCTGAACGCTATCACCTGCGGGATGACTTCGAGGGTTCCGGCGGTCGTTGGATCGTTGCGCCCCAGTACACCACGCGGAGCCCCGGACGTCTCCACATCCAGGGCGGATTCGCGGAGACCGGTGTCGTGTACAACGGGTCCACGGCGATGCCGGACAGTCCCGACATCTCGGCAACCATCTACGTGGGGTCCGACTCCGCCATCTTCCAGTTCTCGGCGCAGGACGGGACCGCGTTCAGGGTCGCGGGCGACGGATACGGGCTCGAGATCGTGCCCCTGTCCAACGGACGCTTCGAGGGTCGATCCCACGTGTGGCGGAACGGCGCAGAATACAACCCTCCGCCCGCCATCGGGCTGGACGACAGTTTCTGTGCCTCGTGCGCGACCGACCGGTTCCAGTTCCGCTTCAACGCGGACACGCCGATGACCCTCCGCATCCGCGATGTGGGGCCCGCGCCGACGAACGGCCACCGCCTGTTCACCTTCGAGATCCTCGACGCGAACGACGCTTCCGTGGGCGCCCTCCACCGGGAAGTGCTGGCCGATCCCTGCGACTGCAACCATCTCACCATCCTCACCTCCGGTGCGGGCTACGGGTCCGCCACCGTCACGGACGTCACGGCCACCGGCCTTGCCACGCCGGCACGCGCCGAGTTCATCCCCGGCACTCCCATCGAGGCATCCCACCCCGGCATCACGGTCGCCGTCCGGCCGACGACCCGTGTCTCCGCCGCGTACGCGGCGGCCGTGGCCGTCGCCATCAACACGGGCACCATCACCGCCGGTGATGACCACGACCGGCTCGGGTACCTGCGAGGCCGCCTTGCAAGCCTTGCCAAACCCCTCGACGGCGTCCCGGTCTTCGTGCAGGGCGCAGGTGAACTCCGGACCGAAGGGCAGGAGACGCCCGTCATCATCGGCGCCACGAGCAACGTGCCCAACGTCGGCGGCATCGACTTCGGCGTGCAGCGGACGGGGGCATCCACCGCCCACCTGCGGTTCCACTCGGATGCGTTCCTCGGTGCCGATCAGGTGGTCGTTTCCACCACGGGCAGCACCTGGCACCGCATCACGAGTGCGCTGAACGGCATCACGGTGACGCCCGTTCCCGCCAACGCGGCGCCCCGCCTGACCTCCACGTCCACGGGCAGCGACCACGAGCGTCACGTCCACCTCACCATGACCCCCGGCGGCGGGCCCGGCGTGTACGCGACCCATGTGCAGGTGCGCGTGGACCGCTCCGGCCTCCCCGGCATCACCCACCGCGAGTACCGGCTCCCGGTCGTCGTGACCCTCGGCAAGGACCTGGTGGTTCCCCTCACGAACCTGGCCATCGAGGATGGCACGGGCATCTGGCTCCTTCCGCCCGAGAAAGGCGATGCGGCGGGCCTCGTGTACGAACCCTACTTCGGGGTCCCGTCGGCATTCGCGACCGCCTCCAGCGGCAGCGTATCCTTCGGGTACGTGCCGGCCGCCGTGTACAGCGTGGCCGCCCTCCAGGCGGAATCCATGCCGCTCCCCCTCGACGACGGGAGCGGACGGACGCGCGAGGCCGGTACGCCCCGTGCCCTCGTGCTCCTCTCCGGAGCATTCGACGCGACCACCCCCTCCGCGAACGTCCTCTCCCGGCCCGTGCCCATCGCGTGGCGCGTCCTCGACATCATCCAGGGTGCGGCATTCCTCCACCTCCAGAAGGAGGCCGTCGCCGACCCCGGGCAGCTCTTCGTGAACGCCCGGACGACAACCGCCACTCCGTGGAACCGCCGCGGCGACCCCGAACGGGGCAACGGCCACGCCCTCGATGATCCGCTCCCCGTGGGCGAGACGAAGAAGGGCTGGGATGTGACCACGATGCCGCGCGCCCCGCCCACGGGCCTGGGATCCCAAGGGGTCACGGAAACCCGCGAGTCGTACGACCTCGCCATCGGGAACCCCGCGAATCCCTATTCCCGCCTCGTTGCGAGCCTCGACACGCGGCCCTACCACGTGGACGGCGACGACACCCTTCCCGAACTCCTTGCGACCACGTCCTTCCTCCTGCCCGGTGGCGCGGACACGTTCCACGGAACCGTCCTGCTGCCCCTCGACCTCGTGGGTGCCGACGCCATCGTGAGCGTCGCCATCGGCGACGACATCCGGTTCCACGCCGTCACGCGCCACGGCATCACGACCCCCGTGTCCCCCGATGGCCTCACGTGGGGCGCCCTTGCGGACGCCTTCGACAAGCTCCCCGACGCCACCGCGGGCGGCGCCCTCTCGGGAACCGGCCACCTCCACCCGACCGCCACCCCCGGCGTCACTGTCGAGAAGCCGACGGCGGAAGGCTACCTCATCCCGGTGAGCTTCCATGACCTGGCGGGCGGGGCCTCGGCCACCGTCCAGATCGGCATCCATGTGCGCGCCCACGCCGCCGACCTTGCCGGCCGCGCGGCCGGCGCCGACCCCATGGGCGCAACGCCCGGGGCCCTCGTGCGCATCGACGGCGCCACCCTCCACGGGTGGACGTCGGGGCACGCCTCGCGTGGGACCAACGGCAAGATCCACCTCGAACCGGGGGACCTCTCCCGCATTGTTCCCGGTGGCGACATCAACCCCATGGCCGCGCCTGCCATCCGGGGCGCGCCCTACGACGCGAGCGGCGTCCTCCTCGGGGAAGCCCTCGAAGCCTACGTCCGCGCGCCCGCCGATTCCCCGGCCCGCCTGACCATGGGTGGGACCACCGCAACGGACACCGGATTCACCCGCCACTCCCTCGGCGCCTCTGACGCCCGGCTCCTCCAATTCGCGTTCGGCCGCGCCATGACTCCCGTGCTCGACCCCCGCTACCACCGCGACGGCGGCGAAGACCCCGGCGTCCTCGGCCCCTACGCGCACCTCGAGCCCGGCTACCCGGCGACTCTCGCATGGGACGCCTCCTTCGGCGCAACCGGCATGGACCTCCTCCGCATCGACCACCGGGCATTCGCCGCAATCGGCGGGGCCATGGCCCACCTCGACTTCGCGGGCGGCGCGATTCCCGCGGCAGGCACCATCCTCGCTCCGACACCCTTCCCCGACGCCCCGGACGCCGATGCCGGCCCCGCCCACGTGGACAACCACTGCCTCCTCGACGCCGCCGACGTGCGCCCCCTGCTCATCCTGCCGTATGCGACGCTCCTCTGCCAGATGGCGCTCCCGCTTCCCGACACCGAGGCCGCCGTCGACCTCCACGAACTCGTGGCCCACGAAGCCGAGCACGCGGGCCACGCCGTCCACGAAGCGGGCGACATCGAGAATGACACTGCGGGACGGGAACGCATCTTCGGTCCCGGCACCATCCTGTCCAAGGTCACCCTCCCGTCCGCCGAGGCATGCCTCGGCACCGGCGACATCCGCGCCACCTGCATGGCTTCGCTCGTCTCGTACGTCCAGACTGCGGCAGGGGAGATCCGCGCGCAGCATCGGAGCGATGCCAATGCGGCACGCCCGTCCGTCGCCGACCTCGTCGTGGACGGTACGGGCGCCCTGTGGAGCGGACGTGTCCCTGCGGGCGGCGCGCTCCTCCTCATCGAGTACGGATTCCCGACGGCCGGGGCCACCGCCACCGCCGAAATCCGCCTCGAGATCATCGATGCCTCGGTGAGCCACGTCCTCACCACCCTCGAAGGCGACGCCCGATTCCGCGCATCCGATCCATTCCCCCGCGGCACGCGCCTCGACATCATCGACCTCAGCCCCTTCGCCGGCGAAGTCGTGGGAATCTCCGGCCACACGAGCGACCCGGGATCCGGGACCGCGCCGTGGACGATCCCCGAGGTCCGGATCCTGCCCCGTGCGCCCGCACCCCCGCTCGTCCCCGGGAACGATCCCGGCGTGTTCACGGACGATGCCGGATCCCTGCCGGCCGCCAACATCCACCCCGCACCAGCGACCACCGGATCCGTCCCACTCGGCCCGCGCCAAGGCGCAAACCTCGTGGACAACACCCGGATCGCCCTCCCGTCGGGCCTCACCCTTGGCGGGTCCCGCAACGTGTCCGACGCCATCCTCACCGTGGGCACCGACACCCGCGCGGCCACCATCACGGTCCCCGACGGCATCACGCTGACCCTGTCGAACGTCATCGTCCGGCCCCGGTCCCCCGACCATCCGTGGAGTCTCCACATCGCCCCCGGCGGCACCCTCATCGCCGACGGCGTCACCCTCGTCCGCGGCGGCAACGGCGCCACCGGCTTCGCGACCGTCCTTGTTGAAGGATCCGCGACCCTCACCGACACCATCGTCCTCGGCGGCCTCACCGGCATCCGGGTCACCGGAGACGGTGTGCTCGACGCCACGCGGCCCACCTTCGCGCGCCTCGCTCGCGCCCTCGAAGTGGTGGGAGCCAGCGCGAGCCTCACCGATCCGTTCGTGGACGGCAACGCCCTCGGCCTCGTGGCCCGGGACGGCGCTCTCCTCCATGTGGACGGCGGCCTGTTCACCTCCAACCGGGACGCCGCCATCCGCACCCGCGACAGTGTTGTCGCCATCACCGGCGCGACCTTCGCATGGAACGGTCACGGCGGCGCCCGCTCCGCCCTTGACACCCGCGAAGGATTCGGCACCGGCCGCGTCATCCTCGACGACGTCACCTTCGCGGACAACGGTCAGGCGGTCCTCACGCGCGCCGACGTGGACGCCCACGACATCCGCATCACGGGCACCGGGTCGGCCATGCACATCGCCCCCGATTCCCGCGTCCGCCTCCATCGGGCGGACGTGGCCGGCACGGTCCTTGTGGACCACGCGGCGCAACTCATCGCGTCCGAGTCCACCTTCGCCGGTGCCATCACCTGCCTCGATCCGTCCACGGCGAGCGTCGTGCTGACCGCCGTGAGCGCCCCGGCCGGCGCGTGCGGCGGCCCCTCGTCCGGACGCCCCGCAAGCAGTGCTGGGCCGGATTCCCTTTGGCGTGCCATCGCGGCTCCGCGGTACGTGCAGGGCGGCCCGGTGCCCGTCATCAGCCTCCCCCGCGGCGCATCGAATGACGTGTGGGACGTCGCGGATCCCGCGGCCCCGACGAACGAGGGGCTCACCTACGACGGCACGACGCTTGCGGTTGCAGATGATGCCACCAATGACGGTGTCCGTGACGTCACCCTCGTGGCCGTCCCCGCCGGTGACGCCGCTCCCGTCGACACCGCTCGCTGGACATGGGACCTCACCCATGACACCGTGGCCCCGACCGTTGCGTTCGAAGCCTCCGTCACCCCCGGGTTCACGCGCGCACGGTCGATCCCGCTGCCCTTCCAGCATGCGGACGTGGGTGCCGGCATCGCCACCCGGGGAGTCTCCGTCCAGGTGACGTACCCCGACGGGTCCATCACGGACGATGGCGCCGATGCGACCGCCCCCCGCGGGGACGCGGACGCCCGCATCGCCCTCGATGGCGTCCGCGGCGCCCACGCGGTCCTCGGCGCCGGCACCGCCGGAACCCTGTCCATGATCACCGGCGAAGAACTCATCCTCACCCCCTTTGCGAAGGACCGGGCCGGCAACATGGCCACGGGTCCCGCGGTGAGCGTCATCCTCGACGCCACCCCGCCCCGCGCATGGATCCATGCCGCGAATCCGTGCGGCAACCTGTTCGGATGGGACATCCGCTGGAACGCCCACGACCCCGTCGTGGGAAGCGGCCTGCGGCCCAAGGGCGGCGACGATGACTGGACGTACACGGTCGAGTACGCGCCCCTCGACCTCGCGTGGCTCCTCAGCCACGCGGACATGGCGGTCGAAGGACTCCTGAAGGACGTGCACGCACCCACGTTCAACCAGGAGATCCTGACCCGCATGCGGGACGACGGCGTCCTCCGGTCCATCCTCAGCGGCACCCTCGCGGAGGAATTCCTCCTTGAGAACTGGATCCTCATCGGCCAGTACCCGCTCGATGTCACGGGTGTCGATTTCCGCCCCCTCGACATCGTCCTCTTCAAGCTCGCGAACCCGGACCTCGACGAAGCCACCGCGGAAGCCCTGTTCCTCGTCAAGCAGGCACAGGACGCCCGGCTGCAGGAACTCGTCGCCGGACTCGAGGACACCATCGCCGCACTGAATCCGGTCATCGCGGCCCTCCGTGTCACGGCGCGCGACGCCGTCGGCAACACGGCCACGTGGTACGAACCCGTGATGAGTGACGTCTTCGACCCCACCGCGCTCCTCGTCCGCGGCACCGCATACGCGCGGGACCGGGTCATCGAGGCGTTGAACCCCACGGTCAGTCTCGACCTCACCCACATGCACGCGGACGTGAGTCTCTTCGACGCCGACTGCGGCCTCGACCTCGTGGACGTCTTCCAGCACGCGATCATCAACGACGTGACGAGCCCCATCATGGAGAATCCGTACCTCACCCTGTACCCGCGGGAAGGCCGCGTGGTCGTCCATGCCGAAAGGGTCCGCAGCTTCTTCGATGCGGCCCAATGCGGGGAACGCGCCCTCACCTTCGTGGCCCGTGACGTGTTCGGCAAGGAACGCATCATCGACGGCAGCACCATCCTCGACCGCGTACCTCCAGAAAGCATCGTCCTCGAATGGACGCGCAACGTCCTCATCGACATGGACCTCGAAATCCCCGGCATCGGCACCCTCACCCTCGATGCGGAAGTGCCCGTGAACCGCTCCTGGCTCCGGGAGGACGCGTTCCACGTCCTTGCCGAAGCGGACAGCCGCAACGCATGCGAACCCGCAAGCGCCATCCACGACACCCGCGTGGACCTGCGCCTCCGCAACGAGACCGCGACCACAGCATGGGTGTCGTTCAACCGCACCCATGAGGACACATCCGACGGCCTCGACCTTCGCACCTACGAGGCGGACGTCCATGTGGACGCCACCCGGTTCGACCTGACGGAAGCCGACCTCGCCGGCCGCTACGTGGAGGCCCGCGTCACGTCCCACGACGCCGTCGGGAACGCGGAATCCAAAGCGGTCGCGGACTTCGAGTTCCGCATCGACCGCATGCCCCCCGTCTGCGACATCGTGCAGGACACCGGTTTCGGCGGCATCCGCCTCCAGGCCCAATGGACCGCGCACGATGACGCGCAGGACATGCCCGGCGAAGTCGTCAAGGTCCTCATCCTCCTCGGCCCCGACGGCGGTGCCGGGGAATGGATCACGTACGCGAGTCCCGTCACCGTGGAAGGCGGCGCCACGTTCGACCTCCCGGTCCCCCTTGATCAACTGCCCCCGTGGATCAACGTGGGCGGCCTCACGCCCGCGCTCTTGGTGTGCGCCGCCTGGGATGCCGCCGGGAACCTCGGCGCGAGCGACCCGCTCGCACTCGGGCTCGACTTCCAGCCGCCGACAATCGTCATGCCGGATCCGGCCGCCTTCGTTGGCGCGGCCGGCGCGGCCGTGAACTGGGTCGCGAGCGACCTCCTGAGCGGCGTGGACACCGTCTCCGTGCATGCCGGTGTTGCGGGCGGCGCCCTCGCCCTCCAGGGCGACTACGGTGCCGTGGACGGCTTCGTGCTCGTCCCCGAGGACCCCGCGGCCGTGGACGGTCAGACGTGGACCATCCGCGTTGAAGTCACCGACAACGCCGGGAACCGGGCGAGTGCGTGGACGAACGTCACGTTCGACACCACGCCGCCGGCCGGGGACCTCCTCCTCGACCTCGTGGACGGGTTCCTCCTGCCGACAGCCTGGGGCGTCGTCCCCCACGTGGACCCGGATGCCGGTTCCGGCACCCAGAGCCCGCTCCTGAACCAGGAGATCCGCGCGACCTCCACCGCAACAGGCAACACCGTGGTCTTCACACCCGGTCCCACGGGCAACTATGCCCTGTCCTTCGCCGCGACCGGCACCCACACGCTGGTGCTCCACGCCTGCGACGCCGCAGGCAACTGTGCGGAGGTGGACACGGCGTCGGTGAAGATCGACCTCACTGCGCCCGTCACCCGCCTCGACGCAATCACCACGGACCCGGTGCCGAAATCCCTCGTGGGCAGCATCCTCGTCCACTGGGTCGCAGACGGCACAACGTCCCGGTGGCGCGTGGCGGATGCCGGCGAACACGGCAGCGGCGCCACCGACCTCGCTGTCCGCGCGCGCCACCTCCTTCCCGACGGGTCTCCCTCACCAAGCCACGAGGATTCCACCGTGCAACTCCTCGCCTCCGATGGCGGCGACCCCGCCTTCGATGCTGTTCTTGGGCTCCTCGCCACCAACACCCTCCTCCGGTACGAAGCTACGGCGACGGACCTTGCCGGGAACATGGAGAACCTCGGAACCCATGTGCCCCAGGCATCGGCGGTCATCGCCCGCGACACCCTTCCGCCGGTCATCACGGATGCCCGCATGGAACCGGCCGGCGCCGCGGGAACACCCCTCACCGCCGCGGACCCGTGGACCATGGAAACCACCGTGCATGTGCATGCGACCCTTGCGGACGACGCGCATCCCGTCCACTCCGGCCTCACGGAGTACACGGTGCGCGTGACCGATGCACTCACCGGTGACATGACGACGACGACCACCCAACTCCCGGCCACCGGTGACGATTATCCCGGCAGGACCGACATCACGTACACGATCACGCTGACCGCCGCCGACGAAGGCGTCCGGTACGTGGCGTGCGTGGAGGCCCGCGACCTGACGGCGAATCCGACGCCGTGCGCCAGCGCCGGCGACGTGATCCTCGACCTCACCGCGCCCGTGGCACTACTTGACGGCCTCCGGGACCGCCTCGATGCGAACGGCTTCCTGTACGATGCGACAAGCGCGGTCAGCCCGACCTTCGATGCGACCGCCGGCCCCGGCGAACAGAGCCCCCTCGGCACCGTCGAACTGCACCTCGCCGGACCCGCCCCGGATGACCTCACCATCCTCCTGCTCGAACCCGACGGCACCTTCCTCCCCGGCATCACCCAGGCGGGATCGTACACGGCCACGCTGCACGCGTGCGACACGGCCGGCAACTGCGCCGTCCCCGATGCGGTGGCCTTCGACGTGGACCTCACGGCACCCGTGACCACCATCGTCGAACTCGCGGAGGAATCGACCACCACCACGAGCACCATGGGGTCCCCCGTCCGATGGATCCGGGATGCGACGAGCGCCCTCCTCCGCGTGGTCGACCCGTCACCCCAGGATTCCGGCGTCGCCACCGTGGACGTCACGATCCAGCCGCTGAACAACGACTTCACGGTGGATGGCGACACCCCATCCCCCACCGCCACCGTCACCGACCTCGGCGCCACCACCGACGGCCTCGGACGCAGCTACCGGGCCGCCTTCACGGCCCTTGCCGACCGGCTCTACCGGTACACGGCGACCGCCACGGACAGCGCCGGGAACCAGGAGAACGGCGGCGTCCCCGCACCCCTTTCCGGAACCGTCGGATACGACGCAACCGCCCCTGCCGTGGACCTGACGCTCCTCACGCCCGCCATCACCAAGGTGGCCGAGGCGGACGTGAGCCTCGCCCTCACGGAATCCACGGCCGGGGCCCACTCGGGCCTCGCGGACGCCGCCGTCCAGGTCACACCTGCGGGCGCGGCCGGCTGGGACGTCCCCGTCACCCCGCAAGGCCCGGTCACGTGGACCGACACCATCACCCTCCCGCTGGACGCGGACGGCGACGGCATCCGGTACACCTTATGCGCGAGTGGGACGGATGCTGCCGGCAACACCGGCACGTGCCCCGTGGGCGCGAGCGTCCTCGTGGACCTCACGGCGCCCACCCCGAGCCTTGCCGGATTGTCCGACCAGCTCCTTGCAAGCGGGCACATCCCCCTCGTGGGCGGTGTCTACTCCGCCCTCGTGGATGTTGTGAACACCGGCTGGAACGAGCAGAGTGCCATCACGTCCGCAGAGATCAACAGCTTGCCACTCAACGTGGAATCCGAGGTCTATATCATCGGGACCGACCCCATCGACATCGATCCCGATGGCGGATCCGCCATCTGGTCCGTCCACACGCCGTCCACCGGCCGGTACAGCGCTGTCATGACCGCGTGTGATGCCGCCGGCAACTGCCGGGACACGGACGCTGTCGAATATCTCGTGGACCTCGCCGCGCCGGTCACCACCATCGACCTCGGACTCGACGGGCTTCCGACGAGCACGGTCGACGGGGACCTGATCCACTGGGCCGGCGAAGCCCTGACTGCGACCTTCACCGTGACCGACGGGGCAAGCGCGTTCGCGAGTGGCATGGCCACCCTCGACGTGACCGTGAGCACACCCGCCGGGGACGCCACCTACGCGTTCACCGCGGCCGATGGAACCGCCGCCGGCAATGACCGGATCTTCACGCTTCCCATGACTCTTGACCCGCACACGCGCACCCACGTGCTTGTGAGTGCGACGGATGCGGTCGGGAATGTGGAAGCGGTGCATGCGAGCGCGTTCATCGCATGGGATCCGACCCCGCCCACGGTGACCCTGCTGACCAACCTCCCGGATTACGTGTTCGGGGCCACGCAGACGGTCCGCGTGCAGGTGACCGACGATGCGCCTGCCGGTGGCGTGAGCGCGGGCCCGGCCCTTGCGCGGCTCCGCATCACGGACCGCAACCCGAGCGAGGAAGGGGTTCTGTGGGGATCGCTGCCGTACCGGGAGGTCGATGCAGCGCCGGACGCGAACGGCGTGGCCATCTTCACCTTGGTGTTGAACGAGGGATTCCGCACTGAACTGCGTGCGCTCGCGAGCGACGTTGCCGGAAACACCGCCGACTTCGGCACCGGCGCGGCTGACGTCGCCGTCCTCGACAGCACCGTCCCCTCCGTCGTCATCGATCCGCCGTCGGGCCTGCAGGACGGCATCCTCTACACGAATGACCCCGCCGCAACTGTCACCGCGCGCCTCGTGAACCTCGCTCCCCGCACCGATGCCTATACCGCTCCGATCGCGAGCCTTGAAGCGGTCGTCACAACCAACGGTGCGGAAACCGTGATCCCCCTTACGGTGCCGAGTGGCCTTGCCGCCAATGGCGAACACGAGATGCCGGCCATTGCGTTCGGGGGTGCCGATGGCGACGCGGTGGACATCCGCGTCGTTGCGACGGGTGGCGCAGGGAAGGCCACGGGAATGCCGATCGCACGGGCGCATTACCGCCTTGAAGGCAACGGCGTTGACGAGCTGAACCAGTTCACGATGAACCTCGCGGGGAGTCCGGCCACCGTCAGCGGGCCGGATGGCGATGCCCTTGCCTTCAATCCGGGAGTCAGCGGCAACCAGTACGCGGTCACGACCTCCAACTACTATTGGGGCTTCGGCAACAAACTCACGATCGGCGGATGGTTGAAACTCGAATCCGTCACCGCCGGCTTGGCCCCCGTCTTTGCGTCCGGCGATGCCAGCTATTGGGGCCTTTGGCTTCAGGATGGGCGCCTCCAGGCGAGGGTTCGCGGATACACATCCGGGTTCACGCAACTCACGGCGCCGGCACAGATTCCCATCGGGGATTGGACCCACGTGGCGATGACCTATGATGGTAGCACCCGGGAAGTGCGGTTGGTCGTGGACGGGTCCGAAGTCGCGCGCGTCATCGGCAGCGCACGCGGCGGGGTCCACGAAGGAATGTTCTACCGCTACATGGGAGGTGGCGTCGGAGGCTACCTGCACGGAGCCATCGATGACCTGCATGTCGGTGCGATGGCGCTCTCCGATCAAGAGATCCGCGATTACCTGATCGCCGGACATAAGCAGGTTGAAAGCAACACCGTGAGTGCCCTCATCGACCTCACCGCCCCCGTGGCGACCCTCGACACCCGCATCGCAACACTCGTCGCCGGCACGAATGCCGGACCCGGTGCGTTCACGGCTCTCGTGGCCGCCACCGACGCCTCGCCGGGCACGCCGAGCGGCCTGGCGGACATCATCCTCGAAGAACGCGTCCTCGACGGCTCCGATTACACGATCAAGCCGGGCACCCATGCGGAAGGAGCGGACATCGTCTTCACGAACTCCGCCCATGCAACCCTGCCCGCGGGTAGCGAGATCCGGATCACCGGAACCATCCACGCGCCCGCCGACGGCACCCTCGCGACCATGGAATACGACGTGAGTGACGGGCTCAACATCGGCCTCTCCGAGTGCGGCGCAGACCGGAACGGACGGCTCACCATCGAGGTCGTCCTCGACGGCACGGTGGTCGCCTCGAACGATCCGACGAAGTCCACCCTGAACCGGCAGACGGTCACGGTCGCAACGGCCACCGTGAACCGGGAATCGACCCTCGAATTCGTCATCCGGACGACCCAGGAATGGACGCCATGCCACGGCAGCATCACCGTGCGCCTCCATGACTTCCACGTGCTCACCGCCGGCACAAGTCCCACGACCCTGTTCTACGACACGTTCGACACCATGGACGGCTGGACCGTGACCGCGAACAATCCGTCCCTGCGCGCCGACATCCGGGACGCGCCCAGGACGGCAGGTTCCAGCACGGACCCGAACCTCCTCTACGGCGAAACGTGGCCGAACAGCGGCGAATACGGCGAGTGGGCCGTGGTCGGCGTCACGACCCCGCCGAACACGGGCCGCGGAACCCGACCCGGCCCCGCGGACACGCAGGCGTTCCGCCTCATCCACAAGCTGGAGACGGGCGCCACCACGCCTCTCCCGCGGATCGATCGCGCCGGCCGCACCCTCGGCGACCTCGACGTGACCCATGTGCGCGTGAGTGCCCGTCCCTTCAAGGACATCGTGGCGCCCGGCAGCGGCTCCTTCGCCGGCGGACTCGAACTGGACATCGGCAGCGCCCATTCCATCGTGTTCCTGTTCCACGACGATTTCGGCACCGCGCGACCGGACCTCGCCTCCACGGGCGAAGGCGACCGCACGCGCCATTACGTGCATGTGGACGGCACGACGCTCAACGAGTGGGCGTACCACGACCTTGATCTCGCAGCGGCGAAGGCCGCCCACGGAATCACCGGCCGCGTGACCGGAATCTGGGCATGGGTGGAGAACCAGGGCAGTGCATCCACCGGTCGCTACGAGAGTGAGATCACCCTCGACGACGTGCAACTCCTCCGCGCAGCCAGGACGGAGATCGACCTCGGCTTCACCTTCCCGTTCTACGGGCAACTGTACGACAAGGTGTACGCGGACGAACACATCGTCCTCGGGTTCACGCCCGACTTCGACGGCACGCCGACGGCGGCCAACTTCGCGGACCAGCCGGTCATCGCGCCGGCATGGGGTGACTTCACGCGGCAGGGAAGCACCCCGTCGTCCACCGCGCCCAACCAGGGTGCGCGGGTCCTGTACTTGCCGGACGCGGTCGTCATCTCGTGGTATGTGGGCGGCTACGATGACGAGGACCCCACGCGCCTCGGGAACGACAACACGATCACCGTGGCCCTGAAGCGAACGGGCGAGATCGTGACCTCGTATTCCCGGTTCACGGACACGGATCTCATCCGATTCATGGGGGTCAGCGACGGCCTCGGGAAAACCACGACCCTCCCGTCGATTCCCACGGTCTTCAACGGGCGGGCGCCTGACGCGTTCGTGCCCGGCGGCAGCTGGCAGGAAGTGGCGACGAGCCGGCTCACGGGCCTCGGTGGTGCGTCGGGCACACTCACCGACATCGGCATCCCCACGGACGGCTTCCGGGAACTCCGTGTCCGGGCCGTGGACCGTGCCGGGAATGCCGAGCCCTCCCGCGACGAGAGCATCGTGCAGGACACGTCGCGGACGACATTCTCCTCTTCCGCGAGCGGGTTCGACCTGGTGAACGGCCAAGTCTGGTCCAACGTGCGATGGGACAGCGCGAATGCCCGCCTTGCCCTCACCATCGACAGCCGCGACGCCGGCGACGAGGCCATGGTCAAGAACGTGGACATCGCCACGGATGAGGCCCAATCCTTCCATGCGAGGGCACGGTGGGCCACCACGACGCGTGGGGCCGACCAACGCGCGTTCGCGTTTGTCCTCGCAGAGGCTGGCGCGACGGACTTCGCGGCGGACCCGGGAGTCGCCGCCATCGAGTACCACTCGGGCAACGGCGCAGCCTCCCCGGTCACCTACCGGTTCCACTACCGGGATGCCGCCGGAACGGTCCGCCTCAGCGAGACCTTCGCCGGGGTCGCGAATCAGGAATACGTCCTGACGATCGACTGGGATGGTCCCACGCGGGTCATGACATTCCTCATGCACACGCCGTCCGGTGTCGAAGTCGCGAAGGCGAGTGTCGCCATCCCGACCGGAGCCGAAGGATTCGCGCCGCAGATGATGGGCACGGCCACCGACGGATATGGTGGCGCGTGGGCGGCCGTCCGCGGCGAAGCGTGGGTGGACGATGTCGTCCTCTACGAATCGGTCGTGTCGAAGGATGTGGCCGAAACGACCCTGCATGTGGACACCCGCGGACCTTTCCTTGCGATCGGACCTGCCATCAACGAGTACGGTGGGCTGGATGACAGGAACCTCAAGGTGCTCGTCACCGCCGTCGATGCCGGGTTCGGTGTGGATGGCACGAGCGTATTCGTGACCGTGAAGGACGCGCAGGGGACTGTGCTGTCCACGACGCCGGCGACCGGCGGGCGGGACGTTTTGGTGGACGTTGGCACGGTCATCGAGCACAATGGCGCGTACGTGCTGACCCTCGTGGCGAATGACTTGGCCGGCCATGGTTCGTGGATCGAGGTGCCGCTGACGGCGCAGATCCTGCCGGAACCGGTGATCACGTTCCCGCGGGCGCTTGATGGCGTGACGTATGTGGATGATGTGGCGCGGGGGGCGTCGACCGGTATTGTCGCCGTCCTCGGGGACCGGTTCACTGTGGATGCCGCCATCGAGAGTTTCGGTGCCGACGTCGAGTCCACCGTGTTCATCGACGGCGTTGCCCGTGGCGATTGGTCTGGCGGCGACCTTCGGCACGTCCTCGATGTGGCCTCACTCAGCCCTGGCATTCACACGTTGCGGATTCGGGCCGAGATCGAGGATACCGGTTCTTTCGCGGAGGAGACCCGCATCTTTGAGGTCAAGTCTCCGGACACACACGAATTCGACGTGGATGATCCGGACGCATGGGCGCTGGGCGGGTCCGCACAACGCCAAGGCGGCGGCCGGACGGGCGATCAGGTGGTCGTACTGGATGGTTCCACGTCATCTGCGGAAGCGTCGGTGGTCCTTCCCCGGGACACCGCGAGCGGCACGTACTGGACCTTCTCCAGGATTCCAAGTGCGCCACTTCAGCCGATCACGGTCCTGCGACTCGCGAACTCGGAAGAAACTGCGATCATGACGCTTCGTGTTCTTCCCGACGGGGGCATCGAAGGTGCCATCGAGGGCGGAGTCTGGGTACCGTTGGACGCGACGTTCGCGTGGGATCGCTGGATCAAGATCGATGTCCGCAACGCCGGGAATCAACTCCATGTCGCAGTCGACCACGCGCACGCTGGCACCTTCTCGACCACGACCACTGCCGTCGTACGGACGCTCCATGCGGACGTTCCGGCAGGCAGCGGGGAACTCCATCTCGACGATTGGGGCTGGCACGATGTGGATGCCATCATGCGACGGGTGCTGTACAGCCCGGGCAGCTCCTCCAAGTGGCTTCCGGCGGGTTCCGTGAGCACAACCGACGATCCTGTCATGGGTGGTCGGGGCTTCAATCTGCAATCCGCGTCGCCCGCAACCCGCACGCTGGACGAGGCAGTGATCGGGGATCACAGCCTAGTGGTTGACGTGCGTGCCCACGATGACCCGTGCGTCTCCGGACGCCTGGTCGGACTGGTGGCGGCCGACGAAACCTGGGTTGCCGGGATCCGTTGCGGCAGTTCCGGAATGGAGGTTGTTGATGGAAACGGCTGGTCCCCGACCGGGATTGCGTTGACGATCGATCGGTACACGACGATTCGCCTGGCGATCGGGTACTCGCAGTATTCCGTGTTCCTGGACGAATCCCTCACCGGGACATACCCGCTGGGAACGCTGGCTCCGGCCACGGAGATTCATCTTGGTGGCGGCGTAGATGCCTGGTTCAACGCCCTCTCGGTTGAGCGTGGGCGCGTGCTCATCCACGACAGCTTCGACACCCGGATTCCGGCGTACTGGAGCGTCATGAAGAGTGGAACCGGAAAGGTGGAGCACGTCACGAACCCGACATTTGCCGGGGCGGGCGCGGTACGGATCACCGGCGACCCGATGAGTTCCAAGACCACCCACATCGACCGATCCGTCTCGCTCCCTGAATCGTGGAGTCTGAGCACCCGGGTCTACATTCCGACCGGCACCACGTTCGATCGCTTCAGCGCGCTCCGGCTCGCGAACACCGCGGGCCCCATGGCGGAAATCATCCTGAAGACCGCCGGAACGAAGATTGATGCATTCGCGTGGTCGCCCGCCGGTGAAGTTCGTCTTGCGACCTTGGCCGCCGGAGAATGGTTCTCGCTCCAGGCGAATCGAGACGGGCGGGAAGGCGTGATCGATCTCTACGCGGATGGAATCGGCTATACTGTCTCCGCGACCGGCCCCGTCACCCGCCTGGGCGCCGGCGACTACAACCTGGCCCAAGGGGCCATCGCCGGCGAGCTCGTGGTCGACCGATGGATCCTGTCGAGTGGGAACACCCGGCCGGTCATTGCTTCCGACCTTGCCGATGGGTCGCCGGTTTCAGGGGTCCATCTCCTGACCGGGACCGTGCAGGATTTCGACGTCTCCGACGTGGTCGAAACCCTGAGCATCAAGGTCGGATCGGGGACCGAATCCCCGCTGGCCATCCCATCGGAATGGGAGCGGGGCGAATCATGGCAATGGCTTTGGGACACCACCGCGTTGCCGGACGGGCCGACGGCCGTCGAACTCACTGCGCTTCAGGATGGGTTCCACACATCCTACAGCTTCGAATTCATAGTATCCAATGGACCGTGATATCATGCAGACAAAAAGGCTCTCGATCTGGACCGCAATCGCGGTCATGGCAATTGCGACAAGCTCCGCCAGTGCATTGGTGATTGCCCCGCCCACGATCTGGTGTGACGAAATAATCAGCACAGGATGCGTGGAGCCGCCGGAACTCTGGTCCGACCCCTCCAACCCATCGAGTGGGCAGTATTACGGCATTGATGATGGGAACGTGTACGACTACGATTCCACGACCGGCCAGCGTACGAACGAAGGTCCGGCTCCATCGTACTCACCGCCGGAGGATTGTCGGGCAGGTGCAACATGCGCGCACTCGGATGAATACGGCTGCACCTGGACCTCCGCGTGGCACGAGGCCGACGGAACCACCGAACCCAACCCGAATGACCCCGACTACCTCTACGGGTCCTGCGTTTCAGTCCTGTTGGACTGGAACACCAATGCGGCGTCCTCCACGTACCTCTACCGACCGGCGGCCAGACTTGTCGTGGGTGATTCGGGGTCGACGGCCGCGGTTGACGGGGATTATCGGCATCAGGGCTGCGCCAAGGGAACCGACGCGGCTGGCGAGTTCATCGAAAACACGTGGAGATGCATGGAGAAGTCGGCACCCTGCGAAGTCGCCCAATGGGCTCCCGCCGCGGATTGTGTGTGGAGCGCCGTGCCCGAAATATCGCTTGATGGACGCATCAAGGAAGGATCCGAGGGTGTGGTCATCCGGGTCCAGTTGTTCCGGAATGACATCCCGATTGAAACCCAGCTTCTGGGCGCCTCGAACGGCTAGCGTTAGTGAACCTGTAAATACCCCATCCGGATCGAGGTCGTCCCATGCTCCACATGATCCTCGCGGCAAGCGTCGTCCTGAGTGCCCTTGGTGGTGTCGTCAGTGTCGACGTTGCCGACGGATGGCAAATCCACCCCAGCATCCTGATCGAGAACGATGCCGACTTTGCGTCGCCATTCGCCGGTGTCCGTGATGGCGACGGGTCTGCCAAAGACCCGTACGTCATTTCGGACCTTGCGATCATCCACACCCATGGACCGGGGATCCGGATTGCGAACACGCGCGCCCATGTTGTTGTCGAAGACGTGACTGTTTCCGGACAATCATCGGGCCCCGCGGGGCGCGCACATTGCAGCCTTGGCGACGACCGCGGATGCTTTCCGAAAGGCATCGACATCGAGAATGCCACCAACGTTCAGATTCGGCGCGTCGTGGTTCTCGATGAAGCGGTCGGCATCCGCCTCAAGGATTCGGCCGGCATCCGAATCGACGACTCATTGATCCGAAGCACGGTGGACGCGCTCTCGGCGATCGGACTTGATCTCCTTGATTCGGAACACGTGACCGTGTCCAACCTGACCGTTCGCGGGATGCGATGGAACATGATTCTGGATGGCATGAGTGACGGCATCGTCGTCGGATCCGATTTCGGGCCGCAAGGCGGGGGAACCATGCCGATCGGTGGCACCTACGGCAACGTGACCTTCCGCGGCAACCACTTCCCAAACGCTCCCCTGTATGTCGTCGGTACGGCCCGCGGCGTCCGGTTCATTGAAAACACGTTCGAAGGACCGGCGTCCCAGCTCATCTTTGATTCGGCATCTGCCACGAGCATCGAGGATGTTGCCGTCTGCGGCAACCGGTTCCGAGGCTATTCGGGGGCGTTTGGTGCAGCCTTGGAGCTGGCAGGATCGGTGCGGCCCGTCGTCGTCGGCAACCAGTTCTCGAACACAACGACCAGCCTTTTCGTCGACACGCCTGATGCGGAGATCACGGCTAACGTCTTCGGCGCCGCGAGCCGTGGCTCGGTGTCGGTCTCCTCGACCGATGCCTCGATTCACCAGAACTCGTTCGCCGTCGGCCACCGCGCCGTTCACTTCACCAGTCAAGCCACCGGCGATGTCCGGAACAATTGGTGGGGCGATGCATCCGGCCCGTCCGGTCACGGTGCGGGCAGCGGTGCTGCGCTGGCCGGCGCCCTCATGCCATATGACCCGTGGCTGACCGCGGCGCCGTCGATTGCGACTTCGTGCTCGATTCCCGCCGTTCCGGACCCTGCTCCGCTCGTGGGCCCGGTAGCCGTCGAGGCTCACGTCCTTGTTGGTGTCCATGCGCATTCGACGGGCCGCGGGCTCCATTACCAGGTGAAGGTCCGCGAAGGTATTGACGTGGCATCTGGCACGATCGTCCTTCCGTAGACCCTCAACGCCCGGTGGAGGCATCATCCGCCTCCACCACCGCCCCCCTTCCCTTCGCGAACCCATGCACGAGGATCGCGATCCCGAACCCGAGCAGGATCCCCGCCACCACAAGGTTCAGTCCCAGCCCGGAGAACGCACTGCGGAGCACGTCCGCGAACGCCAGGTACACGCTGCCGAGGACGAACGCGACCCCGATGGCGACGGCCACATGGAGTCCGACGGCCCGGAACAGGATGCGGCGGCCCATGGAAACCACCGCATCGGGCAATCCCTTCGCAACGAGTGCGCGGTCGAGGGCGAGGGCGTTCTCCACGACAAGGAGGACGAGCGGGGCGGCGATGACGAGCACCGCGTACAGGATGAACGCGAGGCTCGGCTGGACGCGCACACTCTCTTCGAGGGTGAAGAGTTCCCACCACCTCAGGCGGGAGAACACGGCGCCGACGGCGGTGACGGCGAAGATGCCGAGGGCAAGTTGGATCCGGGCTGCGAACCGGCCGGTGAGTGCGGAAAGGCCGAGGAGGCCGGCCGCGATGGCGGTGGTGGTGCCTGCCGCGTGGGTGGCTTCGATGGGCGCGGAAACGTCGGGCACGAAGAACGCGCGGAGGGCAGGGAACGCGCTTTCGAGGAGCGCGTTGAAGAGGAGGACCATGAGGAATGCGCTGGTGGCGCGACACGTGAGGGCGAGGGTGATGTGCCGCCAGTTCGTGGGCAGCCGCTTCTTCAGCGCCTCAACGAATTCCTCCCCCGGGTTCGTCATGGGCGCGGCCCCCGGCCCATGAGGAGGCTTTCGAAGGTGCGTTCCCGCGCATCCCATTCGAGGACGGTGGCGCCGAAGCTGCGCACGCGCCGGGCAAGGGGGCGCTCCTTGACGCGGAGGAGGCGGGCGGCTTCCGCGCCCCATTCGGTTCCGAGGGCGAGGGCGCCGTGGGCGGTGGGCGAGATGACGAGGATGGGGAGGCGCCGGCGCGTGCGGCCCCCGAGGGCGCGGAGGCGTTTCATCGCTGCGAAGAACCGGTCGTCCGCCTTCGCGATGCGGGTGACGACGATGACGAGCGGCTTCTCCTGGAGCACGTAGCGCATGGTGCGGTCGAGGGCCGCGGCGAATCCTTCGCGCCCGTCATTCGCGGGCTCGCCCGTTGCCGCGCGGGTGCGGGCGTCGTGGGCCGTGTCCGCGGGACGCGCGGCGCTTGCACGGGGCGCGACGATGGACGGTGCGAACGGGTCCGGCTTGGCGGCCCCGGAATCCGCGGCCTTCCCTCCGCCACGCCTTGCGACGGCCAAGGTTGTGAGCGCACGCTTCAGCTTCAGCATCTGGCGCGTGCCGACATCCGGATACAGGAGCACGCTCCCGTCATGGTTGTACACGTATGCGCCGAGCCGGAACCCGCGGTCCAGGTAGAACTGGGCGATGCCGTTGGCGGCGCGGACCGCATCCTCGAACGCGTTCTCCACGCTCGTGCCCACCTCCATGTACGCGGCGGCGTCGATGTACAGGAAGACGGCCTTCTTCCCTTCCCGCTCGTATTCGTTCACGATGGGGTCGCCGGTGCCGATGTGGAAGGCGGGGTCCCGCGCGGTCGCTCGCCAGTTCACGCTCTTCAACGCGTCCCCCGGCTGGTACGGGCGCAGGTCGCGGAAGTCCGTGGTCGGGATGCCGATGCGGGCGGAATCGTTCTCGGGCGCGAGGGATTTCGCGATGCCGGAGAGGCCGCGGATGCGGGCGACCGCCGTCGTCCGCGGGCGCACGTCGAAGGTGCGGGAGGCGCCGGCGGTGGCCGTGCGCGGCGCCCGGAATCCGAGGAGATGGACGGATTCGACGGCCACGGGGGCAAGGGCGTGTTGGCCCCGTTTCAGGCACCGGACGTGGAACCGGTGATCCCCGGTGACCGCGGCGCGCGTGTGCTTCACGGCCACGGTCAGGTTCGTGCCTTCCGTGACCTCGAACACGTCGGGGAGGGGTTGCAGGAATTCCACGAAACCGAAGCCGCGGGGGATCATGTAGGCGATCCGGACTTCGAGGCGGTCGCCCACCTGCAGGCTGCGCACG
>JBFILE010000004.1:0-28795 GCA_041599855.1 Thermoplasmatota archaeon | reverse complement strand
GCGGCGTCGTCCAAGTCCCCCGCGGCGGCATCTTCGGCACCCACGTCTTCACCTCCAGCGTCAGCTGGACCACGACAACCATTGACGGCAACCGCGAAGCCCGCGCCACCGCCATCGGCCTCTACGACGTCACCGACCCGTACGACCGGATTCCCCGCATCCCCGCCTACGACGCCATCCTCCGCGTCGGGCGATGGGGATGGGGGTGAGGGTGGGTGCGGGGGGCGCGCGGGTATCCGGGGGATAGGCGCTTCGGACGGCAACCGGCAAGCGAACCGGCCTCCGGGCGCATCATCCAGAATCGGCGGCTCGCGCGGGGATCCCACGTTGTGGCACGCTCCCGTTGCAAGCGGGCGCGCGGGCCATTCGGAACCGCCGCTCGAACCCTGGCCAAACGCCACACATGAGGCATTTCGTGCCCCAACGAACCAACCGGCCCCCATCATGTTTTATGAGCACCGGTGCGATAGCGGTCCCGATGGCGCAAGTGGTCCGCGGAGCAACGACGATCCATTACGAGCGTCAAGGCTCCGGAACCCCCGTCCTTCTGATCCCCGGCGCCCTCGGCGGAGCCAGGGCCACGTGGGGCGACCTCCCGGACCAGCTGTCGAAGCATGCGCTCGTGATCGCGCCGGACCTGCGCGGCTTCGGGAAATCCTCCGCCGTGAAACGCTACTCCCTCGCAAGCATCCCGGGCGACCTGAGCGCCATCCTGGAGGACACGAAGATTCCGGCCGTGCATGTGGTTGCCTTCGGCGATGGCGCCGTCGCCGCCCTGCATTTCGCCTTGGAGCGGCCGGAGCGGGTCCTGAGCCTTGCGCTCGTCAGCGGCCGCGCCTTCGTGAGCGATGAGGACTTGGCCATCCTTGCCGAGCGACGGGACCGTGCGGACGGCGAATGGTGGGACACGTACCGTTTCGACCGTGCGTACCTGGACGCCCGCCACGACCTCCACAAGGTCACCGTCCAGACGTTGCTCGTCCACGGGGAGGATGACGCGTGGAGCGGTTCCCGCCACGCCGACATCCTGAGCGGCGGCCTGCCCCACGCCCGATCGTTCGTCATCGGGAATGCCGGCTACCGGGTCCATGAGACCCGCGAGTTCGCGACCCTCCTTGCCGCGTTCCTCCATGACCGCGGGGTCATTGCGGAGGACGTGGAACTCCCCGTCATCAAGGGGACCGCCCCTGCCCGGACGGTCCCCGGAGCCCCGGCCGCAGCCGAAAACGGGACAAACCCGGCGGGCGATATCGACTTCGTCCTATGATCCTGGGCCTCGTCTCCGACAGCCACGACAACGCCGCTGGCGCCGCGGCGGCAGCGGTGTTCTTCAAGGACCGAGCCGTGGGGTTCGTCATCCACGCGGGCGACGTGGTGACTCCTGCGACCCTCGATCCGTTCCGGGGCATGGACGGCGTCGCCATCATCGGGAACAATGATGATGCCCAGGCACTCACCGGCTACGCCCATGACATGGGCTGGACGACCGCGCACGCATGGACCCACGTCTTCGATGGCATCCGCGTGGGGGCGACCCACGGCAACGACAAGGGCCGCATCCGGGACCTCATGGCTCGCGACCCGCCGCTGGACGTGCTGGTCGTCGGGCATTCCCACACGGAGCGCGACGAAACGGTCCAAGGCGTGCGCGTGATCAACCCGGGCGCGCTCCACCGGGCACGCACGTACACCGTGAGCGTGTTCGACACGATGACGGGCCTGCGGGAACGACACGTGATCCCGCATTGAGGCGCGCAAGGCGTCCTGCCCAAGGATTCTGCCTGCCGAAAGGCCTGTCCAACTGGGAGAAGCGCGTATCTACCGGCCCCCCCATAGCCACCCGCCAACGGGAGGGTGCGCGAGGGGGGCAGCAGCCCCCCTCGCCGCGGCGAAGCCGCGATCATTCCCCGCCGCGATTATTTTAACCGGATCGTCTCCAGGTTCATGGGAGCCTGGGTCTGGATGCGGTACTTCTTGTGGATGCTCGACGCGAAGTCGATGCACTTGGATTCCTCACCGTGCATGGTGAGGACGCGGTCCGGCTTCGGCGTCAGGTTGTTGATGTAGTTCATCAACTGCCTGCGGTCCGAGTGACCGCTGAATCCGTCCACGGTGTCCACTTCGAGTTCCACCTTGAGGACGCGGCTCTTGCCGGATTCGCTCATGGGGACTTCGCGCATCCCCTGCTGGATGCGCTTTCCGAGGGTGCCTGCGGCGTTGAAGCCGACGAAGACGAGGGTGTTCTTCCGGTCCGGCGCCCATTCACGGAAGTACTCCATGATGGGTCCGCCGCTCATCATGCCGCTCGTTGCGCACACGATGGAGGGCTCGTCGCTTGCGAGCACATTCCGGCGCATCTCCTGGGAATCGATCCGCTGGAAGACGTCCGAGAGGAGCGGGTTGTTGCCCTCATGGAAGATCTCGTTCCTCAACTGGTTGTTGAGGTATTCCGGGTACGCCGTGTGGATGGCGGTGGCTTCCCAGATCATGCCGTCGAGGTAAACGGGAACGCGCGGGATCTCGCCCTTGCGCATTAATTCCTCCATGACAAGCATGATCTCCTGGGATCGTCCGACGGCGAAGCACGGCACCATGAGTTTCCCGCCGCGGGCGAGGGTGCGCTGGGTGATCGCCTTCATCTGCTCCATGGCTTCCTGCCGCGTGGGTTGGAAGTCGTTCTTGCCGCCGTACGTGGCCTCGATGATGAGTGTTTCCAACCTGGGGAACTTATTGTTTGTTGGGTTGAAGAGCCACGTGCGCTCGTACTTCATGTCACTCGTGAGGCACACGTTGTAGAAGCCGTCCCCGATGTGGAAGTGCTGGACGGCGCTTCCGAGGATGTGCCCGGAGTTCGAGAACGTGAGTTTGACGTCGGGGCTGATGTCCGTGGTGTCCCCGAAGTTCAGCGTGATGGACCGCTTCACCCATTCGCGGATGTGGTCCGACTCGTACGGGGGCTTCTTCCCTTCCGCCGCTGCGATCTTGATGTAGTCCATCTGCAGGAGCGTGGACAGTTCGCGGGTCGGCGGCGTGCAGTACACGGGCCCGTCGTACCCGTACTTGTACAGGAGCGGAATGAGGCCGCAGTGGTCCATGTGGGCGTGGGTGAGGACAACCGCGTCGAGTTGGTTCAACGGCCAGACTTCACCAAGCTGCAGGTACGGCGTGGCCTTGTCGTCGTTGGAGAAGTTGACACCGCAGTCGATCAGGATCTTGGAATCCTGCGTCTGGAGCAGGTGGCAGGATCGACCGACCTCGCGGTAACCGCCGAGGCTCGTCCAACGGACCCACTGCTCGTCCTTCTGGGACCCGCGGTAGATGCGGCGACCGACCTTGCGCAGGAAGTCCTTTCGCTCGTCCGACACGGACCGCAGGTATTCCCGGATCTCCTTGATCGTCTTCGAGGGGATCGGCGGCGTGCGGTTCACGCGGGGCGCCCAGCCGATCTCGCGCTTGAGATCATTGAGAGTGGCACCGTGGCGGCCGATCACGAGCCCGGGCTTGCGGGCTTCGATGACGACCTCGCCGATCTCGGGCTCGAAGTAGATGTCCGTGATCTCCGCTTCCTCGGGAACGATACCGCGGATCTTCGCCGTGGCTTCATCCACACTGGCAAGTACACTCGGGTCCGGACGCACGACGACGCGTTTCCTGAGCCGCTTGGCCAGTCTCCGCACGAGATCCTCGTCGGTTGCGAACCGCTCGGGTTGCTTCGTGTAGATGACGAGGACTGCAGCCTCGAATTCGATGGAGGTGATGTCGACCCCTTTCGGGATCTCCTTCTTCACCTCCTCGCCGATCTCTTTCAATAAGTCTTCTACGCCCATGATATGACGCTCACGTCGATGGTTCGTGACAGTCCGGGGTTCTGCCCCGTTTCCGGCCGCTCGGGAAAAAGAGCAAGAACGCGCGGAATCGATGGGGGGACACCCCATCGAGGCAGGATCGCGGGGAATCCCGCGACCGAGCACGGCCCGGGGGCCGCGCCGGGGTACGGACCGGAGTCCGCTCCCAGTCGTCGTCCACGGTCGCGCGGGGGACGCGTCGGGGGAAAGCCCCCGTCGACGACCCGGCACGATCGTACACGCCGATCAAACGCCCATTTTCTTCCTGCGCTTCTCGACATCTTCCCTGGAGAGTCGTCGGAAGCCGTCTTTCTTGGTGATTGCGCACACGCTCATGCCGTCCCCGGAAGCGCTGTCACGCTTCATGGCGGCGGCGATCGCGCGCACTGCGAGATCAAGGCCCTGCTCGATGGTGAGGTCCTCCTTGAAGTGGTCTTCAAGGACACCGTACACGAAGACGGAACCGGAACCCGTGGACACGAACTTGTCCGGGATCGATCCGCCCGCCGAGTCGAGGCTGTAGATGTGGGCGCCGTCGAGGTCGACGCCGCCGATGACGAGCTGCACGTAGAACGGCGCGAACTTGCGCTGGTTCATGATGTTTGCAAGGAGCGTGGACGCGGCCTTGATGCTCATGTCCGAGCCGCGCTTGACCTTGTAGAGTTCCACTTCCGCGGTGAGCCACCGGGCCAACACCTGTGCGTCGCCGACGAGGCCGGCGATGGTGAGGGCCATGTGGTCATCGATCTTGAACAGCTTCTGGGTCTCCTTGTGGGAGATGAGGTTGCCCATGGTGGCGCGCATGTCGGCGCCCATCACGACGCCATCCTTGCAGACGATACCGAGAGTCGTTGTCCCCGTCTTGACGACCTTCATCTGGTGCTCCATCCCTTCCATGTGTAGGCTCCCTGTAAAGTGCACGGATGCAACAAGGCATCCTTTCTACCCTCGGCTTTGTGAGATTCCTTTCACCAAGCCGGACGGCCCGGAAAAAATGGACCCCGCCGAGGGGACAGCCCCGCATTAATATCCCTTTGTACTTAAACGTGTCCTCTTGATGTCGCGAAGGGTGAGCGGCTTGGCGCACACGGGTTGCGCGCGTGGCTCCGTCCGCAGCGCGGGGGGCTCGACGGCGCCATGACCCGCGAATTCCGCAACCGTCCGGTTTGCCGTGGCAGCCTCAACCTGGAACGTCACCGGGCGCATGGGGGTCGGGGCGGATCAGATGTGCGAGCAGTGCTGGATGATGACGGCAGGCATCTTGCGTGGTGGGGCCTCGGATTTCGATCGCAAGGCCCGTGCCCCGGTACCACCCCGCCTGCTGGGTGCCCGTGCGCCCGGCACCAACCCCGCCCGCTGCTCGACGCAGCCTGCTGCCTGCCCGTGCGCCGGTACCGGCCCGTCTGCGCCGCCTCCAGTCCTCCTCGACCCCTCGTGCCCCCGGCGACTTTGTCCCCCGGTGCCATTCTGCCATGGAAGACCACCGCCACAATGATATTATAGCGCCGTGAGAGGTGCCGCGCAGGTCAGGTAGCTTCCATGTTCCTACGATCCCATTCCCGAACCCTCGCGGTGCTTGCCCTGATCGGGCTCCTTGCTGCGGGGGCACCCCTTTCCTCCGTTGCCCTGCCGACCCCCGGCCTCTTCTGCGAGGAGGCGCGGGTCGCAACCGGCCGCCTCTTCCCGGAAGCCGAACAGACGAATGATTTCGTCGGATTCGAGGAGGTCGAGTGCGGCTTCCAGGTTCTCGAGAAGGAGCATCCGGAGCGCATCGAGGTGCTGACGGTTGCCGAATCCTTCGGCTGGAAGAACGATGTCGCAGGCGGCCACGATCGCTTCCCCGTGTACGTGGTGGAAGTCACGAACGAGGAAAGCATCGTGCCCTTCGCGGCGAAGCAGAAGCTCGTCTTCCAGTTGTCCATCCACGGCAACGAGAAGGGTGGCCGCGAAGGCGGCGTCCGTGTCATCGAGGACCTGGTTCGCGGGATCGGCATGGCCGAAACGAACCCGGAACTCCTCGACCGCCTCGACTACCAGGTGTTCGTGTTCGTGTTCCCGAACCCGGACGGCTGGCGCCACGAGGAACTCGCCTACCGCCAGAACGACGCCGGCTACGTGAGCACGAACGGCGTGGAGACCCAGAACTTCGTGCGCACCAACGGGAACGGCGTCGACATGAACCGGGATTGGCCCACGGTCGGCTGGCAGAATGAAGGCTACACCGCCATGAGCGAACCGGAGGTCATCGGGATCGTCGAGTACCTCAGGAACCTCACGAACGTGGCCCGCGCAACCGACATCCACGGCATGCTCCACCCCGCCGACGGGGAAGTCTTCGACGTGGCGGCCGGGAAGGTCGAGCCTGAGACATGGAGCGGGCACTTCGTCCTCACCATGCTTCCGGCCGGTCGCCAATCGCCCGAGGAAATGGTGCAGACCACGAGCCTTGCGGAACTCATCAAGCAGCGCCTGAACAATGATCCGTTCTTTGCCGAATGGCAGAACCTTCCGAGCACCGCGGGTGCCTGGGGCGGCGAGTTCAACGACTGGGGAACCGTCTGGGACACCATCGGATACACGGATTCCGGATTCACGAGCGACTGGTACGCGCAGGACATCGGTCTGAACGCACCCGGCGTGGACTTTGAACTCGCGTACAACCACATCACGTTCGACAACTATTATCCAGGGCCCGTGGCGCGGATCAACTCGTACCACGTGGAAAGCGTGCGCCACATCGTGCGAGCGTTCAGCGACCACGCATCCACGGACTTCGCACTCGCTGTCGAGACCACGAACCTGCGGACCGGGTACCTGTACAATTCCGCAGTGGTGAGCAACAAGGACGTGAACCTGACCGGATGGCCGAAGGACAATCCCGCGGACGACATGTACGACGTGGGCCACCGGTCATTCACTGCCCGCCCGAACGATTACTTCGCGGACATCGCCCGCGTGGCTGTGAACCAGGGCAGCCTTGGCGTCATCGAAGGTGTGAACGCGGCGGAAATCGACGCAGGTCGCCTCGCCCGGTACGACAACTTCATCATCTCCGGTGATTCGTGGTTGTCCTTGAAGGACAACGCCGCGGGACTCGCTGCGGTCCGCGCGTGGGTGGAAGCCGGCGGCAACCTCGTCCTCACCGATTCCGGCCTGCAATACCTGGAATCCCTCGGCATCGCGAAGGAGGGCGCCGTGAAGAACGAGACCGTGTACGCACCTGCCACGAACTTCGTGGTCTCGCGCGACCATGAACTCGTGCAGGGCGTCCGTGGCCTTGCGCGCCAACTCTACGAGCCGGTGCCGCTCGGGTTCAACATCCGCGGCGGCGGCAGTTCCCCGTCGTGGTTCGTGGATGCCGCCGGGTACACGGGCGAAGTCGTCGGTGTCTCCGGCGCGCGCCCCCAGCACGGCAAGGTGAACTTCGGGCAGGCCACGGTTGGCGACGGCCGCGTCGTGTTCCTCGGCGCACTCCTGCCGACGCCGAGCACGGAGCACAACACTCCGTACGGTGTGGATGCATACGCGACCACGTACACCGGGAACCAGCTGCTCCTGAACGCCCTCGGCTTCCGCCAGGGCCACGAGGAGACCGCCCTCACGGTGGTCAACTTCGCTGAAGGCAATGCCACGCCGGACGACGTGGAACCTGCAGCGGAGGACGTGCCGGCCGCCATCCCCGGGTTCGCGGGCGTCGCCGCGGTCGGGATCATCGGCGCGGTTGCGGTTGCATTGCGCCGCCGCACCTGAAACCCGTGCCGATGGGCGGGGGGCTTCGCGCCCCCCGACCCTCCCGAGCGCCGCCGCGCCCTGTGCATGCCGGTGGCAGGCGGAAAGAACCAACGGGCACCGGAGTGATGGTCCTCGGGCTGCACATTCTCATTTTTTCATGACTTGCTCCACGCCCGCAACGCAACCAGCGGAGCTGCCCGGGTGATCAATCACTGGAAAAGGCGAATCAGGCGGACCCGGGGGAGGTGGGCTCGGATCCGTCTGACCGGGGGCCCAACACGAGCCCCGGAACAGGTTGTTCCGCACGGGGCCGCGCGGCCCTTCGGCGATGAGGGAGTGCTCAATCGGCAAAGCCGCAGAGGTCCAAGGGTTTTCACCGGACCGTCCATGACGTCCGCTGTCGCAAGCCCGGCACCGGGTGACCCGGCGCGGTTCCGGCGCTCACTCCGCCGGTGCGCCCCAGAGCCCGAGGGCGGCTTCCCGGAAGCTCAGGATCGCCGACGCCACGGTCCACACGCTGAACACGTCGGGACCAAGGGAGATGACCTCGTCCGAGAGGGCCGCGACGTCGGCGTGGAACGCGCCCTTCGGGAAGGCTCCAAGGACCATCGTCAAGTCACCCGCGGGCTCGGCCCGGACCTCCGCTTCAAGATCCGCGACGCGGCCTTCCTCGCTGAGGACCACGGTGCGGCCCTGCGCGAACTCCGCCACCACTTTCGACAGGGGCCACCCTTCCTCGAGCGCAAAGAACGGTTCCTCCCCATCCTTCACCTGCCGGGGCACCTGCCCGTTCCGGAACAGCTGCTCCATGAGACCGATGAACCGCGGATAGTTGCGCATGAGGCGCGTGTCCGGGCGCACCCGGATCAGCTCGTCGTTGCGCGTGTGGATGACGACCCGGAGGCCGCCGGCCTTGTTGAGACGGCTGTCGAGGGCGAGAAGAAGCGTGAAGTGGACGAGGTCCGGGCGACCGCGGCGTTCGCCCTCACGCACGTCCGTCAGCGCGGAGTGGTGGACGCTGGAATCGAGGATGCTCCGCGCGGCGCGGGTGTGGCGACCCCGTGCCGGTGATTGGACCGCTGTGTGATGGCGGATCGAATCGGGCACGAGTTCGAGTTCCGCCTCCGCGAGGATGATGGTGAGCACGGAGTGCGCATGCGGGTCGGTGTATTAAATCCGAATGTGCCGGCAACGGGGTCCAACGGGGAGCCGGAAGTTGGCCTCCAGGGCTCGGGGGCGCCACCGCAGGCCGCGGCACGGCACACCGCCCTCCGGTTCGCGCCACGTGCAGCCCGGCGCTCCGGCCGGGGGCAGCGAAGGGGCATGGCAAGGGACGGATACCGTGGTCGCGTGGGCCGGCGATGGGGGCAACGGCTACGGTCGGATGCCATGGTTGCGGGGGGCCCGTGACGGGCAATGGCAAGGACGGATGCCGTGGTCGAGCGCCGCGCCCGCCGCGCCACCGCGCGTCCGCCCCGAGCCCGCCGGGTAGCCACCCGTGCCATTCAGCCTTGGGTCTCGCGATGGATGCGCAGGCACCCACTGCGGCAGCTCCATCCGGGCGACAGCGCGCGAGTCCTTCGCACACCATGGCAATTTCGGAGACCGCAGCCTCAGGTGATGATGTCCTTCAGCCGGCCCTTGTCGCCGGCAATCTTGATCTCGCGGGCGATGCGGCGACCCGTGGACATGCCGGGCTCGATGAAGTCCGTGTACGGACTGCCTCCGATGAAGGGGTTCGTGCCGGCGACGATGCGGGCGCTGATCTCGAAGACCTTGAATTCCAGTTGGTCCGTGACCACGGTCTCAAGGCAGAAGCTGCCCCAGATCCCGCCGAAGAGGTCCCAGGAGGAATTGACGACGCCTTCGCCCATCTTGAAGACCTTCGGAAGGAGACTTTCCCGGATGACGAGGGGGAAGTTCCCGGTGACGACGAACGTGGGCTGGATGCCGATGGCTTCCAACTCCGCGATGGACCCGAGGCGGTTCGCCTCATCGATGTTGGTCTCGTCGCGGCGGTCCACGCTCATGAACTGCATGGACCCCTTCGGCATCTTGTAGCCGTCCTCCTGGAACGGCGAATAGAAGTAGTGGAGGTAATACCGGGTGCCGAGCACGAATTCCTGGATCGTGTGCGGCTGCCACTTGTCGACCTTCCGCGCGTACTCGTGGTAGTTGCGGGCGATGAAGAAGCCGCGCCCACCCTTTGCACCGTGGTACTTCACGATGACGGGCTCGATGATGTCGCGCGGGTCCTCCACGTGCTTCGGGAGGGTGAGGCCGGCCTTCTCGAGCCAGATCTTCTCCTGGTCGCGGTCCTTCTCCCACGGGAGCACGTTCCGGTTCCCGAAGGTCGGGACAGGGAGTTCCTGGAATCGTTCCGTGCCAACATACTCCACGAAGGAGCCGTGGGGGACGATGATGACGTTCTTGTCCACGAGTTCCTGCGCGCGGTCGAAGAGTTCCGAGTAGTCCTTCAGCGCCAAGAATTCATCCGGGCGCGCAAGGGGGAATCCCTCGTAGTACCGGGGGGGTTCGCCGACGCAGATGCCCAAGGTCTTGAATCCCTCTTTCCTTGCACCGTGGAAGATCTGGAGCGACGAGTGCGAGCACACGGTCGCGATCGTGATCTCGGCCGGATCGTAATCATCGAGGAGGGGACGTGCGTCGAAGGGCATGCTGGACACCGGAAAAGCTCGACCCGAAGCCGGAGGACGCGAACGCCGTGGCGGGCCTGCTTTCGCGGCGAAGGGGGCCGTCGGATATAAAGGTGATTCGTCGCCGCGGGCAACGGCCCGCCGACGCGAGGGCCGGGCGCGGTTTGGCGTGGGTGGCGGCGCTCGCCCATCACGCGGGGACACGTCCGCCGCCGTTGGCCCGACATGACCTGACGGGAAGACCGGGCGCCGCCCGTTCACTGCCAGGCGCAGACGGTCGGAGATCCGACGGGGATGGCTGCGGGGAGCACGCAATTGGTGCCACGGGCCGCATGCTGCGCGGACGCTGCGGGGAGTGCCACACCCTGCTGGCGCAGTCGCATCATATGGCGAGGGCGAATGGAGCGCTGTGCCAGCAGACCCCGTGCCATTCCGAAACGTCTTCTCCCACGGCGAGGATGACGCCCGTGCATAGGTGAAGGCGATGATGGTAGGCCGCCGGATTCGCCCACACACATGCGCGTGCAGCGGTTTCCGCGATGGTGTACTCGATGCAATCCGCATCGTCGGCCTGCGCCGCCGGGATGATGATGGTCGTGAGCAGGATGACCGATATCGTCAAGGCGACGGTGAGCCTCATGGGCCCAACCAGAAAGGTTCTCGGGAATAGGGATGTGGGCTCGAACATTTTCCTCGCGGCAATTCCGCCACCGGCACCGTGGGCTCGGAAGATTCAGTACGCCTTCTCCACCGCCGCCCGGATCCGCTCGATGCCGTTCGTCAAGTTCTCCCTACTTGTAGCGTAGCTCACACGCACGTGCCCTTCGCCGGCGGGCCCGAATTCCACGCCCGGCGTCACGGCCACGTTCGCATCGAGCAGCAGGCGCTCCGTGAACTTCATGGAATCCGGTTCCGGGTTGAACCGCGGGAACACGTAGAATGCGCCATCGGGGGTGGCCACGTCGAATCCGGGAATGCTGCGGAAGCCGTCGAGGACGATGTCGCGGCGGACGCGGAACTCCTTCACCATGTCGTGGAGGAAGCTCTGGTCCATGGTGAGCGCCTCGACGGCGGCGTACTGGTTGAACGCCGCCGGGTGGGTGAGGCTGTGCTGCTGGAGCTTGATCAGTTCCTTCATCAAATCCACGGGACCGCCGAGCCAGCCGAGGCGCCACCCCGTCATGGCGTACGCCTTCGAGAAGCCGTTCACGGTGAGGGTGCGCTCGAACATGCCCGGGAGGCTTGCCGGGGAGAGGTGGGACCCGTCGTACACGATGTGCTCGTACAGTTCATCCGAGAGGACGAGGAGGTCCTTGTCGATGGCGATGTCCGAGAGGCCCCGGATGTCCTCGGGGGTGGAGACTGCCCCCGTCGGGTTCGACGGCGAGTTCAGGATCATGAGCTTCGTCCGGTCCGTGACCGCCTCCGCGACCCGTTCCGGAAGCAGACGGAATCCTTCCTCGAGGGTGGTCTCCACGAACACGGGTTTCCCGCCGGCAAGCTGGATGATGGGCTCGTACGACACCCACGCGGGGTCCGCAAGGATGACTTCATCGCCCTTCTCGATGAGGCCCATGATCGCGTAGAAGATGGCCTGCTTCGCCGGCGTCACCATGACGTGCTTCGCCTCGAAGGGGATGTTGTTCTGGTCCCGGCTCTTCGCCGCGATGGCCTCGCGGAGCTCCGGGATGCCCCACGCGCTGACATAATGCGTCTTCCCGTCGTCGAGGGCCTTCTTCGCCGCGTCCCGGATGTTGGCGGGCGTGTCGAAGTCCGGCTCGCCGGCGTTGAACGCGAGGATGTCGCGGCCCTCGTTCCGGAGCTTCTGGACGGCATCCGTGATGCGCACGGTACCGGAGGCGCGGACACGGCCGAGGCGGGAAGCGATACGGGACGACATGGGAACGATGCGCCGGAATGCGGAGGGGTCGCATAAGGGGTGCGATGGCGCTCGGCTGCTCCGCCCGGTGACCCGTCGGTCCACCGGCCATGGGCGACCGGCCGGTGCAGATGACATCACTTGGACGGACCCTCATCGATTCGCCCAGCACCCGGGCCGCGTCGCGGCCCTGAGACAACCGGGACCCACGCGGGTTGTGGCGACATGGCCCCTTACGGGTTGCAGAACCGGCGGCATCATCCTCGATCGGGGGTTCCCCGACGACGACACCGGGTTCCAGCACCACCCATGAACCCGTAGGCGTTCGAGGCGGTCCGCCCCCGCGGAAAGGGATATCGCCCCGCGATCGGGCCTCGAGTCTTCCGCCAACCTCATCAGCGGTCCGGACATTGCGCGGCCCGATGCCCGCATCCGGCCCACCCACGACGGAGAACGGGAAAACCCTCGGCGACCTCCAGGGCGAGCACCTCACGCCCCCCGGGAAACGGCACCACAAACACCGGATCCCGCCGGCGGAAGCCGCCGAGCAGAGCCCGGTCCGCAACTACGTGCGCGACCTCATCCTCGGATTCAATGATGGCCTCGTCAGCGTGTATGCGATTGTGGCCGGGGTCGCGGGCGCCGCGTTCCTCCCCCGGCAGATTGCCATCGCCGGCCTCGCCGCAAGTGTCGCGGGCGCCCTCTCCATGGGCCTCGGGGAATACCTCTCCACGAAAAGCCAGAGCGAGTACTACGCGGCCGAGGCGCAGCGCGAGCGGGAGCACATCCGCGACTTCCCCGCCCTTGAAAAAGCCGAGGTCCGGGAGATGCTGCAGGAGAAGCACTATCCGCCCGAGGTCATCGAATCCGTCGTCGAGCACGTGACCTCGGACGAGGACCGATTTGTCGAATTCATGATGCGCGAGGAGTTCGGCGTCGGCGAAGAAAGCGACCGGAGTCCGTGGATCGCCATGGGCCTCGTCATGGTCGCCTTCGTCATCGGCGCCGTGTTCCCCGTGGTGCCTTTCTTCCTCGTGGACTCCACGTTCATCGGCCTCGCATGGGCGAGCGCGCTGTCGCTCACAGGGCTGTTTGTTGCCGGAGCCGTGAAGGCGCTGGCGAGTGGGATCAACTGGATGAAGAGCGGAGTCGAGATGACGATGCTCGGCGTTGTGGCGGCGGCGATCACGTATGCCGTGGGGTTGGCGTTCGGCGTGGTGGCCTGAGACGGGCCCGGATGGGTGAGGGCGGACCGGGGACTGCGGAGCTCCGTGGGGACCGGGGGTCGAGATGCGCGTGGTGGTTTCGGTGGCCCCGGAGCGTGCGAGGGGCCGGTACCTCGGTACCGGCCCGTGAATCGTGGGGCGCGTGCCCGGGCACCGGCCCGCGTTGAGGGTTGATTGTTGGCACGACGACGCGGCGTCCCTCCGGACAGCCCGTGACCCCGGGAGAACACCATAGGGCCGGTACCTCGTTACCGGCCCCGACACCCCATCGCACCTGCCCGGGCACCGGCCCGCGGGGGTTGACATGCGGCCCACCCCTTCGCACCGCGTCCCAAGCCCAGCCCCGATCGACCAACCACCACCACCACCACCACCACAGCCTCATCCGCACCAATCCATAACGCCTGCGCTACCGCTGGCCCATTCACCGTGTACAAGGTCCCGCCCCGTTCACCGGATTGCGAGCAGGCTCATCGCAACCGCATCCACCGCGGCATCGGCGCGATCCAGCCGCGCTTCGGCCTGCGCCTGGGTCTGCCCGTGGCCGGTGACGCCGAGTCCGACGGGTTTCCCGCGCGCAATCGCGACTTCCTGCAGGGTCTTCGCGGTGGCCAGCGTGATCGCTTCGTCATGTTTCGTGTCACCGGTGATGACGACACCGATGACGACGACGGCATCCACATCCCCGCGCATGAGGAGTCGATCCGCGACGAAGGGGAGGTCCCATGTGCCGGCGACGGCGCGTGCGGGAAGGACGTCGAATCCGAGTTCCTTGGCGCGCCGCTCGGCCCGCGCCTGCATCACCCCCGTGATTCCGGGGTTGAATGCGGCGGTGACTACTGCAAGGCGCGTCCCGGTCATGGCACCGGCGGCAACGGTGGGCCCATGGGCGTCGCTCACGACGCATCACCGTGGGGGACGGGGCCCGCGTCCTCGAATCCCTGTCGCTGGCCGGTGCCCGCCATCTCCACGAGTTTCTGGGGGTCGAGGAGCATCCAGCATGCGTTCTCGGCGTGCTCCTCGGTGCGACGTTCGGCGAGCCATTTGAGTTCGCCGTCGTCCTTGGCTTCGTCCATGTGGATGAAGACTTCGAGGAGGGGTTTGCCGAGGTTCGCGCGGATCCACATGAGGCCGAGGCTGGCTTCGTGGCCGCAGGTCTTGTCCACTTCTTCGGGACCCACCATGCCGCAGGCGATGACGAGGTCGCATCCGTTGTCGAAGAAGTGCCGCGAGGCAGCGGGGAGGTCCTTGACGCCGGGGACCGTGACGCGCTGCACGTCGATGCGGCCGGGCGCGTGTTTCCCGATGGTGTCGATGGCAATCCTGCCCATGTTCACGCGGCTGAACGTGGTATCCACGACGCCGACGCGCTTGATTCCGGTTCGAGGCGCTTGGGGGGTCATGCCGATTCCTCCACACTCTTCTCGTCGTACAGCTTCAGGATGCGGCGCACGATCTTCCGCGTGCCGTTGAGGTCGTGATCGTCGAACTTGGGCATGCGGGCGACGTCGATGCCTTCGAGTCCGCGTTTGGCGAGTTCCTCCCGAATCTCGCCGGCCCGGTGGTAGTCGTCGTAGCCGAGCGCGATGATGTCGGGCTCCTGCTCCTCGACGGTCCGGTAGTGGTCGCCTTCGTGGCCGATGACCGCGTGGTCCACGGGTTTGAGTGCGGCGACGAGGGCGCGGCGCATCTCCTGGGCCATGATGGGCGCGTGCTTGCGCGCGCTGACGCTCTTGTCCGTGGCCACCACGACAACGAGTTCGTCCCCGAGCTTCCGCGCCTCGGTCAGGTAATGGACGTGACCGAGATGCAGGAGGTCGAAAACGCCGACTGCCATTACGCGCGTCATGGGCACTCCGTCCGGGGGAAAGCGGCGTCGCGTATAGCGTTATGCCCCCTTCTCGCCGGAGGCATCCATTGGACGGTCCGTGTCCAACGGATCAGGCCACGCGGCGGTGGGCGGCTTCGATGTCCTTGCCTTCGATGAGCACCGTGTCGTTCTTGTCCGCGTAGGCGCGGGCCACGTCAAGGGGGAGTGCTCCGCCCCTGCCCAGCATCTCGGCGCCGACGAGGACCGGGGTCACGCCCGCGAGTTCTGCGAGGGCAACCGCGAGTTCCGTGTGGCCCTTGCGCTGGTCGAGGCCGCCCTCCGCACCGACACAGAGGTGCACGTGGCCGGGGGCGCGGAAGGACGCGCCGAATCGCTCCATGGCGACGTCGTCGGTGACCGCCACCGTGTCCCGGCCGAGTTCGGCGAAACTCTTGATGGTGAGTGCCCGGTCGTTGTCCGTGATACCGGTGAAGGTCTTGCGGTGGTTGATGGTGAGGCTGAACGACGAGCGCGTATCGTAGCGGATGTCGTTGGGGATGAGGGCCTTGAGGACCGGGTGGGTGCCACTCGTCTCGTTGAAGATGTCGTGGAGGAAGGGCAGGCCAAGGCGCTTCCCGATGCCGGGTCCGACGGCGAGGAAGACGAGTCCACCGGCGTCGCGGCGGAGGCGTTCCACGGCTTCCGGAGTCACGTGCTCGGCGGCGTAGAACAGATCGACCTCGGCTTCCCGATCCTTGGAATCATAGACGAGGACAAAGCCGCCGCCCTGCAGGATCTTCGCAGCGCGGGCGAGGTCGCCGGTGAGGCCGGGTACGGTGGCGCCTTTCGTGGCGGGTTGGGTGGTGAGGGACATGGAGGACACTCCGCGGATGATGAGCCATCCCGACACCCATTGATAAAAAATGGGTAGCTACGCATTTGTGCGTAAGTGCGGTGCATTCCCGCCGCCCGCGGGGGAACGCATCCGCTCGCGAGGAATCCATGGGTCGCGGGGTGCGTGGCACCCCGGCGAAGGAAAAGGGTCGGAGACCCGATCAGATCGTGACGATCTGCTTGCGGTAGCAGGTGACGTAGCCACCGACGCGGTTCCGCATGCTCTTGCTCGTGACGTCGCTGAGCTCGGCGACCTTGAGCTTGTTGTGGTCGAAGTCGTCCGTGAATTCCTCGGGGAACCGCTCGACGAGTTCGATGGCAACGCGCTTGATGTACGTGGGACGGATGTTACCCATGGGACACAGTCCTTGGAAAGTGACGACCGCACCCGTTCCTCCGGGGAGGGAAACAGGGGCGAGCGGCTCCTGAACGCCGATGCCCTATTTAAAACTCATGGGCTCCCTCGCCCTTGGACGAGGGTCCGCAGGCGCTGGATCTTGCGAAGCTCGGTGGATAACTCCGCCCGCTTGTCGGCCTCCAGCCGATCCACGATCTCACAGAGGGGGGTTTCGAGCCGGTACACGTGGGCCGGTCGACCCTTGCCTCCGCGGCGTCGTTCGCGGACCGCGAGCCAGCCCCGATCGCGGAGGGATTTGGTGGCAAGGGATACTTCGGGTTGCCGGAGGTTGCAGGAGCGTTCGATCTGGACACTCGCACCCTCTCCTGCGCGGGCGATGAATGCGAGGACCCGTGCCGCGCGTGCATCGATGCCGAGACCGGAGAGCAGCTCCACGAGTTCCGCGTCCGAAGCGAGAAGCCTCGGCACCGAATCACCATTCACCGCAGCCGGGCCGCGGTAGGGGACCCCGGGACATGAAGTTTTGCGACGTTGCCGGGATCGGGCATCTACGCGCTCGCTGGTATCGACGCGTTCGCGCGGCGAGATTCATGGTAGATGACGATTCGCGCATCACCCGCCGGTGGCAGTTCCGCTCGCGACGAAGACCCGTTCCCGCAGGGTGACCTGCTCCTGATCGGTGAAGGTCCAGCCCTTGGACCCCTTGGAGGAATCCGCGATCTCCAGCCACGTGGTCACTTCCACGTCGAACCCACCGCTCTCGGCCCGCGCGGGGTTCGCCATGTCCACGTCGAGGCGTTTCTCGCGGAGCACGATGATGGGCTCGCGGCCCCCTTCCACACTCACAGGGGCGCGGGTCGTGAAGTTGCCGCCCGGCACGGGCTCGCCCTTGGCGTCGAGGCGCGTGACGTTGATTTCGACGGCAGCCGGCACGGCCACGAATGTTCCGCCGAGTTTGTGGAGGCGCAGGGTGAGCGGGACCGGACTGTCCTTGGCGAATGCGGTGATGCCGACGAGTTCCAGGATCCACGTGGAATCACCGGAGGTGAAGTTCGTCGCATCCCGGATCGCTTCCCGGTTGGAGGGCGTGGGCTCCACCTTGCTCGTGTAGGTGGGGTCGGCCGGGATGTCGAGGGTCGTGAAATCGAAATCCGCGGGGTCCGCCGGGTCCAGGCAGCCCGCAAGGGCAGCGGCAAGGAGCAGGATCGGGAGGGCCAGGGTTCGGGCGCGCACGGCGTGGCCGACGCACTGGCCCGTCTTAAGGTGCGCGTTTGTCCCCGCCCACGCCGGATCAGCCGATGGACATGGCGTCGCGGGCGATCTCGAGACCCCCCTGGAATCGATCCACGAGGAACGGTTCGAGGGCGACCGTCGGCTGCCTCCCCAGGATGATCTCGGCCGTGAGCAGGGTCGTCATGGGGCTGATCATGAACCCGTGGCCGGACGCGCCGTTCAACTGGAGGAAGTTCGCGACCCCGGGGACCGCGCCCAACACCGGCTTGTTGTCCGGCGTCACATCGTAGGCGCCGGCCCATTGCCGCATGATGCGGAGGTCCGCGGTCACGGGCAACACGTCCACGAGGGCTTTGGCGAGGCGCTTCGTGAACCCGAAGGAACTCTTGAAATTGATGCCGGGTTTTTCGCCCGGCATGCCGATCCCGGCGACGATCTCGCCGCGCATGTCCTGGTTCGCGTACATGCCGTTCCGCATGTCCACGACCATGGGGTCGAGAAAGGGTTTCACGGCTTCCGTAACGAATATCTCGTGGCGCATCGCCTTGTTCGGCAGGTCGACTCCCGCCATCGCCGCGACATCCTTGGACCACGCGCCGGCCGCGTTCACGACCCATTCCGCCTCGATGACGCCCTTGTCCGTGTGGACCCGCCGGATCCGCCCGCCCTTCTCTTCGAGGGCCGTGACCTTCGTGAACGTCTCCACGTCCACGCCCATCTTCTTCACGGCAAGCCAGTAGCCCTGCACGACGCTCCACGGGAAGATGATGCCGTCGGTGGGGCAGAAGCTTGCACCGGTGAGCCCCTTCGTGTTCACGTCGGGAGCAAGGACGCTGACTTCCGTGGGGTCCACGATGCGCGTCTTCACACCAACGCTCCGGTGGAATTTCGCATTGGTGGCGAGGGTGCCGAGCACGGTTTCGTCATGGGCGAGGAACAGGTACCCGCTCTGCCGGAACCACACGTTGAACCCGATCTCCTTTGAAAGGTTCCGGAACATGCGGATGCTCTCGCGGGCGAGTTCCGCGTTCTCCGCGGTGGCCCACTGGGCGCGGATGCCGCCGCCGTTCCGGCCGCTTGCGCCGTACAGGATGTACCGGCTTTCGAGAACCACGATGTCCGTGATACCGGCCTTGGCAAGGCGCCATGCAAGGCCGAGTCCGTTGACCCCGCCGCCGATGATGACGACCTGTGCGTGGGTCTTCATGTGCGGCCCTCCGACCCCTTCTTGTCGCCAGTATCCTCGTCGATTTCGTCGCCTGCTACGAGACGCAGCGGCAGCGGCTGGACCGGGGGTCTGAATGTGATGGCGCCGAGGGTGGCGGGGTCCCGTCCCGTCTCCTCCGCGAGGATGACGCGCGAGAGGTTCACACACGCCTTGCCCTGGCACGGGCCCGTTGCGAGACCGGTGTAGCGCTTCAGGCTTTCAAGATCCGCGAAGCCCTTTCCGATGGCTTCGCGGACTTCGTGCTCGGTCACGTCTTCGCACGTGCACACCATGCACTTGGGCGTGGTCACGCGTCCACCTCGTTGACGGTGGGGATGGACTCAAGGGCCCGAGCTGCAAAGCGACCCGTCCGTTCGCCGGAAGCCATGTTCTCCGAGGGCCCCGCCGGACGGACGGCATCGCCACAGACGAAGACATGTGGGACGTTGGTGCCCCCGTCCTCATCGGCGTCCGGAACATATGCCGCAAGATCCGGATTCCACGTCATCGCGACCCCCGCCTGTTGCATGAGCTCGGGGCGCGGCGCTTCTCCGGCAGCAAGGATGACCGTGTCGCACGGGATCGTTTCCGTGGTGCCATCGCCCCGGGTGATCGTGACGGATTCCAATCCGCTTCCACCGCGGGCCGCCGTGATCCGGGCGTCCAGGTCCGCGGGAATGCCTTCCGGGAATGCCCCGCCGTCCCGCGGACCCACAACAGCAAGAACCTCGCAGCCGGCTATGACGAGCGCCTCGGCGATGGCGGCACCCACGGCGGTGGCGCCCGCAATGACCGCGCGGCGCCCGGGAAGGACGCCGTCGTGATGGACCATCATGCTCGCCGCGCGGGCGCCCATGATGCCGGGCAGGTCGTTTCCGGCGAACAACAGGGGTTGCTCGTACACGCCGGTGGCGAGGATGACGACGCGCGGGCGCGCCTCGATGAGCCCGTCCGGCGTGAGAATCACGGCTTCGCCCTCCGGGTAGAGGCCGATGAGGCTGCCGGGCGCGATGACGTCCCCTCCGGCCGCGCCCACGTCCGCCGCAAGCCGCTTGGCAAGTTCCAGGCCCGGCTCATCGAGCCCGGTTCCGCGCCGGTTCCGAAGGAGTTCGCCGCCCACGCGCTCCCGTTCCTCGCAGAGGATGAGGCGGCTCCCGGGACGCTCCGCAAGGAACGCCTTGGCCGCGGCAAGTCCGGCAGGTCCGCCACCGGCAACCACGGCATCCACGGTGCGCTTCCGGATGGGCGGAAGCGGTGGCGCCTCCTTGACCCCGGTGACCTTCCCCCACCCGGCCATGCGCCGGATGACGCCGTGGTACACGGGCGTCATGAACCGTGGGCGGATGAATTTGTCATGGTGGTCGAACTGCTTGGGATACACCTTGTCGATGACGCCCATGACGTCCCGCCGGGCACTCGGGAAGGCGTTCTGGCTCTCGACCTTCATCCCGTCCGAAACGGGCACGACGCACGTGCGCACGTTCGGTTCCCCGTCCACGCGCATGAGGCAGTTCGCGCACTTGCCCACCATGCAGAAGAGGCCGCGCGGGCGGTGATACTTGATGGACCGGGAAAGAACGGTGATGCCGGCGGCGTGCATGGCGGCGCCGAGGCTTTCGCCTTCAAAGGCGCGGATCGATCGCCCGTCCACCTTGATGGTGACTTCCGGGCCCCGGGGCTCGCCGTCGGGGTTCTCAGGTAACCGGAGATTCGTCACGTCGGAGGCCTCGGGCCGGCGCATCGGGACACCCGTTCATAAATCCCCCGCCGGCTCGCGAGCACCTCCACGGGCCGGCTCGCAACAGGAGCGACACGTTCGGCCGGTCCGTTGCCGCCGGGACCCCCCGGGCCGACCCGCCGCATGGCCTGCACCACGGGAATCCTCCCGAAGACGGGGGCCCGACCGAATTCCAGCGAAACGCAATAGGACAATGGAAGTCCACCTGTGGGCACCGGGCGCCAGCACTCCCCAAACCAGGAAAAACAATCCCACCCCCCCAACAGGAAACAGGGAGCGGAACCAACAAAGGAACGGGAACCACCCACCCGCCAAACACGAGCGGGGGGAGGCGCGGAGGGGGGCAGCGGCCCCCCTTCGCCGGACGGCGCGACCGTACAGCGGAGCGGGGCTTTGCCCCGCGGAGCTGGGCCACAACGTCGCGTCGTCCGATTACTTTCCTTTAAAGACCGGCTGGCGCTTCTCGACGAAGGCCTTGATGCCTTCCACGAGGTCCTCACTGGAGGCGACCTGCAGCATGGCCTTGATGCCGGCATTGACAGCGGTTTCGGAGTCGACACCGATTCCCTCGTTGATGGCCTGCTTCGCGGCGGCCACGGCGACGGGGCTGCTCTTCTTGCCGATGCGCTTGGCGATGTCCACGGCGGCGCGGACTTCGTCGCCATCGGGAACGACCTTGTTGAGGAGGCCGATGCGGAGGGCTTCCTGCGCGTTGAAGAGTTGGCCCGTGTAGATGTATTCCTTGGCGCGGCCGGGGCCGACGACGCGGGGAAGCCGGGCGACGCCGCCCCAGCTCGGGATGAGGCCGAGGGTGACTTCGGGGAGGCCGAAGCGCGCGCGGTCGCTGGAGACGCGGATGTCGCAGCTCAGGATGAGTTCCATGCCGCCGCCGAGGCAGAGGTTGTTCACGGCCGCGATGACGGGCATGCGGAACGCTTCGATGCGGTTGAAGACCTCGTTCCCGATGCCGATGACCTCAGCCGCGGTGTCGGGGGTGAGGCCGGCCATCTCCTTCACGTCGGCGCCGGCGCAGAAGGCATTGGAGCCGGACCCGGTGATGACGAGGGCGCGTACGCCTTCGTCCTTCTCGATCTCGCTGAGGGCCTGGTCGATCTCCTTCAGCATGTTGGGGGAGAGGGCGTTCACGGGGGCGCTGTTGAGGGTCAGGGTGGCGACGGCGTCGTCGATCTTGAGCTTGATCTGCTTGTATTCGGTCATGGGGATTCACTCCTTGGAGTCGGGGTTGTCGGTTCCGGGTTGGAGGTGCGCGATCGGCGGGCCCGGGTTCCGGCCGATCGGTGGGTCTTGCGCGGACTCATTCGTCCGCGGTCGTGTAATCGTAGAACCCGCGGCCGGCCTTCTTGCCGAAGCGGCCCAGGTGGTAGAGCTTTGCGATGGTCTGGGGCGTGGGCTGGTGTTCGCTGACGCCTTGCGCCTTCATGCTCATGCCGGCATGGTAGAGGACGTCGATCCCGACCATGTCGGCGAGTTCGAAGGGACCCATGGGCCAGCCGGCACCCGCTTTCATGGCCTTGTCGATGTCCCGCGCGCTCGCGATGCCTTCCTCGTAGATGTTGAACGCCTCGTTGAAGGCGCGGCCGAGGATGCGGTTCACGACGAAACCTGGGGTTTCCTGGACGATGACCGGCAGCATGGGGAACCGGTGGTTCCTGAGTTCCTCGAAGAACTGGACGGTCTCCTCGACGATCATCGGGTGCGTCTCGTACGCGGGGATGACCTCGACGAGGGGCAGGGTGTGGGGCGGGTTGAAGAAGTGGACGCCGATGACGCGCTTCCTGCGGTCAGGGGTGACGGCGGCCGAGATCTCCGTGATGGAGAGGGTGCTGGTGTTCGAGGCGAGGGGCACGTGCCGTTCGGTGGCGGCTTCGAGCTCCTTGAACACCTGCTGCTTCACGTCCATGCGCTCGATGACGGCTTCGATGACGAAGTCCACATCCGCGAAGTCATCGTACGACGTGGTCCCGGTGATGCTCTTGCGGACCTGGGCGGCGCGTTCGGCCGTGTACGTCGCGCGCTTCGATTCCCGGATCTGGTCCTTCTGGTCGTCGGTGAGGGTGATCCCGTTGGATTCCTCGATCTTCCGGATCTCCGCTTCCGCCTTGCCAGCGTGGAAGGTGACGAGTTCGTCAAGGATGCCGTCCACGTGCTTGAGGCCGCGGTCGACGTACTCTTGTTTCACGTCCTTCAGAACGACCTGCTTTCCGTTGAGCGCCAGCACTTCCGCGATGGTCGCGCCCATGGCGCCTGCGCCCACGACACCGATCTTTTCGACAAACACGATGCGTCACTCTCATCCGGCGGGGCCGGTTCGACGCGGGCGGACCCGCGTGCATCCACGACCGGGGGGCCGGGATGGGCCGCGCATCCGGTTGGGCAATTAAAAACGTGTCGCCTTTCACACGTTTTCCCACAAGCACGCACTATGGGATACACGTTTCACTTGGAAATGGGGGAGATAGTGAAACCGAGCGGCGGAACGCGATGGCGTCCGGGGCGCGCACGACGGCCGTCAACGGGCCGGATTACGGACGCGCGCAGGGCGCAGAACGGACATCCGTGGATCCCGACCGCGCGAGGGGCTGCAGCGCCCGGCATCCGGACGCTGCGCGTCCGTTCAGATGTTGTGGCTGAACACCCAGATGGCGAGGGACGTGAAGAAGAGCAGGAACCAGTTCCCGGCCATTTGGCGGGGCTCGGTCAACTCTTCGCTGAATCCGACGAGTCGCAGGAGCGGAGCGAGGCCCGCCATGCCGATGGCGATGACGATCCATCCGAGCATGTACCCGCTCGCACCCATGTATGTGATGCCGACCCAATCGGACCCGCGGGCGAGGAGGCCCACGGCAATGCCGAGGAAGACGGTGACGAACGTGGTCCGGGCGCCGTCAATCTCCTTCTTGAGGAACGCGCGCTCGTCGAAATCGGGGACAGGCAGCGTGTATTCATCCTCGGCTGCGGCGTCCGATTGACCTTGTCCCTTCCGGTAGGGGTCGCTCGTCGGCTTCCCTTTCCCCTTGTTTTTCGTCAATCGGATCCCGGGTCGCGGAGAGCCGCGTTTCCGTTATATCCCTTCCGACCGGCCGGCCAGGGTTTCCGGCGTGAGGAGGGCTCAGTTCTCGGTGTGGATCCCTTGGACCCACGTGTGCCGGAGGCCGGCTGCGTCCACGATCTCCGGGACCGTGGTCTTGCACGCCATGCAGCGGAACCCGTACTGCTTCTCGACGCCGGAATCGGGAGAGCAGCCCTCGACCTTGAACTCGATGAACCTGCGTCCTTCGGCGCACGCCGGACACGCGGCGGGAAACACCATCTTGGGCATGGGCCGCCCCATGTGCCGCCTTCGCCAAAAAGCCCACCGGCCTTCGCGGAGGCCCCGGCGGCTGATGGCACGCCCCACGAGGTGCCCCGGGGATGGTTGCGACCTTCCACGACCGCGCGGGGGCTCAGACTCCCGGATTCCGGATGGAACGGGCCGTTGACGGGGGGATGATGGCAAGCGAGGCCAGCCCTGCATTCACGCCGGGCGGGCATCACGGAATCGTGAGGCTCCATGACCGGACGCACCGCGGTCGACACAGCCATCGCACCGGCAATCCAGTCGGCAACGACCCTGTAAGGGTCGCCGCCGGACCCACCACCACCACCACTGCCCGGGCGGAAACGCTCACGCAATTCCGGGTGGCGGCTCGCAGCCCATGGAGCCCGCGTCACGCGGTCATGCCGACGACCCTCCGTCGACGACCCCTGCGCTGCACCCGTTGGCGACGCCCGATGGGACCGGATGCCGGCTCTCGACAACCCCTTGGCCCGGATACCGTTATTATAGAAGCATGGGTTCGCGGGCCGATGCCCTTCCGCGGCTTCATCGCACTGGAGACCGGCGCCCCGGAACGGGTCGTCCGTCTCCTCGATGAGCTTCGCGCCCTCGACGCGGATCTCAAGGTCGTGCGCCCGGAGAACCTCCACATCACGGTGAAGTTCCTGGGCGACGTCGCGGACGAGCAGCGCGAGGCCGTTGTCACGGCCATGGCGACCGCCGCTTCGGGGCTTTCCCCGACCCCCTACCGCATCGAAGGCGTGGGCGCATTCCCCAAGAAGGGCGCGCCTCGGGTCATCTGGGCGGGCATCCGCGGCGAATTGACCGGGTTGGCCGGCGCCGTCGGGCAACTGGACCGGGCCCTCGAACCGGTGGGATTCGCTCCCGAGCGGCGCGGGTGGACGGCCCACCTGACGTTGGCCCGCAGCCGGAGCCCGGGGGGCGCGCGGAAGATCCACGCGTGGATGGGGGAACACCGCGATGCACTCCTTGCGCAAGATGGAGTGTTCCGCGACTTCCGGCTCATGCGCAGCACCCTCGGTCCGACGGGCCCCACGTACGAGTTGGATGCGAGCGCGCCATTCGCCGCGGACCCGGAGGCGTGAGGATGGACCCGCCACTCTGGGTCGTCCTGCCGCTCCTCCATGCGCTCCTCCTTGCCACCGGGATCGTGATGTTCTTCCCGGGCGAGCCGCACACGCGCGTCCGGGGCAAGGAACTCCGGAGGCTCGCCCCGAAGTACGTCCCGTACTTCGGCCTCCTCGTCCTCGTCCTCGTCACCCATTTCCTCATCCTCACTTTCGACGCCTGGGCAACCGGCGTGGTTGGCTGGGATTTCGCGGGCACCTTCGCAGACCTCGAAGGCACCATGGGTCCGGACTACGCAACGCGGCTTCCGTCGTGGGCAATCCACACGTTCGCCATCGACTACCTGTTCCTGCACCCGTTCATCCTGTACTTCGCGCCACTGCTGTTCATCCTCATGGACGATGAGCGCGCGGCCCGTGCGAGTCTCATCGGCCTCCCCACCGCATACCTTGTGGCTGCGGGATTCTACCTCTTCCTCCCGACGAGTGCACCCTACGTGCACTTTGCCGGGTTCACGAGTCCGCTCTTCACGGCATGGCCGGAGCTGGCCGAGTGGACCATCTCCCTTGCCGGTGCCAATGATTCCTTCCCGGCATTCCCGGTGGCGGCGGCCATCATCATCGCGAACGCCTCGCGATTCTCACGGAACCGGAACTTCCGCTACTTCGCCTTCGCCCACGTGGTCGCGGTCACCGCCGCGGCCGTCCTCCTCGGCATCCACTGGGCCATGGACGTGGCCGGCGGGGTCCTCGTCGCCGCAATTGCGGCGACGTTCACCGCGCGACTCATCGACGTGGAACGCCTCGTCCTCCAGCGGGTGAAGCCCCTGCCGGCCACGGCACAGGCCGTCCACGAGGCCGCTGACATCCTTGTTGCGAAGACCCAGTCCGTGGCCGGGGAACTCGGCTTCGACGGAGAAGCGATCCTCGTGGGCTCCGTCGCGAAGGACACGTACCTTGTGGAAAGTGTGGACGTGGACGTGTTCTTTGCCTTCCCGCCGGACCTTCCGCGTGAGGACCTGGAAACCCGCGGCCTCGCCCTCGGGAAAGCCGTCCTCGGCGATCACGAGATCAAGTACGCGGAACACCCGTACGTCCACGGCCGGTTCCGCGGCTTCGCGGCGGACCTCGTCCCCTGCTACAAGATCGACAACGTGGCCGACCGGATGAGCGCCGTCGACCGGACCCCGTTCCACACGAGCCTCGTGAAGGCCCGGCTCGACCGGTCCCAGCGGGACGATGTGCGCCTCATCAAGCAGTTCATGAAAGGCATCGGCGTGTACGGCGCCGACGCCCGCGTCCAAGGATTCTCCGGATACATGAGTGAACTCCTCGTCCTGAAGTACGGGACGTTCGGCGGCGTCCTCGATGCGGTGCGCGGATGGAAGCCGGGGACATACCTCGTCCTTGACGCCATCGAATGCCCCCCGGTATTCCGGGACCCTCTCGTCTTCATCGACCCGGTTGACGCGGCACGCAATGCCGGGAGTGCCGTCCGCGAGGAGACCCTCGCCCGGTTCGCGGAAGCGGCGCGCGCCTACCGGAAGAAGCCCGCACTCCGGTTCTTCTTCCCGCGCGCGCTCATCCCACGGAGCCCGACCCAACTCACACGTGCCATCGCGAAGCGGCGTGGCACATTCGTGCTCCTTTCCTTCGAGGCACCGGAGATCCTCGAGGACCACCTGCACAACCAGCTCCGCAAGGCCACGTCGGCCCTGTCGCAGGCTCTCGACCGCCACGAGTTCGATGTCAAGGGCGCAACCTACGAGGCGGGGGCCGGCAAGGAGCCGTGCCGCATCCTCATCGAGGTCGCCCGCGACATCCTCCCGGAATCCATCCTCCACGCGGGGCCTCCCGTGAAGGCGGAGATGCACGCGCAGCGCTTCCGCAAGGGTTGGGACGGGAACCCGGATGCGCTCGGCCCGGTCATCGAGAAGGACGGACGCCTGTTCGTCGAGCGCCGCCGCAAGCACCGGGACCCGCGGAGTGCGCTCATTGCCGAGATTCCGGGACTGGACCTTGGTCGGCAGGTCGGCGCGGCCATCCGAGAGGACCTCGCCATCCAGATGGGCCCCGAAGTCGTGGGTGAGGGAAGCGCCGCCATCCTCACCCGGCATCTGGATGCTCGCCGCCCATGGGAACGCTGAACGCCTTGGCGTCGAAACCCGGTCCATCAATGCACGGGCCTCCCGGCGCAGGCCAACAACGTGGTTTGGCAGCCACCATTTGGCTGGAATCCTCGTTCTCACCCGTACGCCCGGCTTCGAGCGTTCCCCGGAATCGAATGGCAACGTCCAACGGCTCCTGTTGAACAAACGGCGAATCAGGCAACTTTTTGGTTGCCGAACCATTCCCGGGATTCGGGACCTGTCATCCACGTTGAACCGGCCCGGGACATGTCCCTCCCAAACCCTATGTTGGCCATTCGGATTGGGCTGCCCGGCCGAAAGGCCGGGAGACCATCGATACCCATGCGAAAAACCTTGATCACGACCCTCATCACCCTCGTCCTCCTCACCGCCGGCGCCCCTACGGGGCAGGCCGCGGTCACCACCCCGGAATGCGATCCGAAACCGACCGTCGGTCGTGTGCTCTGCGAAGTTGAACACACGGCGGGCCAGGTCATGGAAATCGTGGAACCGTACGTGGACATCGTCATGGACGTACGCAACTATGAATGGGGCTTCGCGAACCAGACCGCCGCCTTCGCCGTCGATGAAGCCGTGGGCGCCGTCGGCCCCTCCGCCGCCCTCGCGTTCTGGGCCGCCTACCTGCCCCTCCGCGGTGCCGGATACGGCATCACTGAGGTCACGACCCAGTGCCACGACATGACGGACCTCTGCATCGTCGCCGGCTACGAGAGCGGCACCCAGAGCCCCATCACCACCGCCATCTGCCAGAACCCCACGAAGCCCGTGGACCAGATCGTGTGCGCCGTCGTCGAGATCGCGGGCTACGAAGTGGGCCGCGTCACCCTCGCGAAGGCCTACGTGGACTCCGAGGTCGCAACGGGCACGTACCGCGCCACCGTCGTCGCCGAGTACGCGGGCGACACCGCGGACGACTCCCACGCCTTCGCGGTCGGGGGCGTCAACAACCACTGCAGCTACCACCTGACCGGTGACGACTGCCTCGACGCCATCCGCGGCCTCTTCGGCAGCGTCCAGTTCTGAGGATGGATTCCGGGGCCGCCGAGGCGGCCCCGCCATTTTTTTGCCGTTCACATCGGTTTGCCGCTGCCCTGGTTCGTGGCGGGATCAATGAGCACGTTCACCACCGCGGGCTTTCCGATTGCGAGGGCGCGCTTGACCGCCGGGCCGACCTCGTTGAAGTCCTCCACGAGTTCCCCGTACCCGCCGAGGGCTTCCGCGACCTTGTCATACCGCGTCCCCCACGCAAGCTTCGTCGCAACCGCGCGCTCTTCCCCGTAGAACGCGATCTGGGGCGCGCGGATCTGCTGCCATGCGCCATCATTCCCGACGACGATGACGACAGGAAGGTTGTACCGGACGAGGGTGTCGAATTCGAAGCCGTTGAGGCCGAAGCTGCCGTCGCCTTCGAGGACCACGACCGGATCCTCGGGGCGCGCAAGTTTCGCGGCAATGGCGAAGGGGAGGCCGACGCCAAGGGTGCCGAAGGGTCCGGGGTCGAGCCATTGCCCCGGCCGGCTCACCTTGAGGACCTTGGCGGCGAGGGCGACCACGTTCCCGCCGTCCCCGATGATGGTGGCATTCTCCGGGAGCGCATCCCGCAGTTCCTTGAGGAAGCGGAGGGCGTTCATCGGCGTTGCT
>JBFILE010000003.1:0-32298 GCA_041599855.1 Thermoplasmatota archaeon | reverse complement strand
CAACGAAGCGTCCAAGATGGATCTCGAGCAGGCCAAGATCGCCGGCAGTTTCTCGGACTTCTGGGCAGGTTCCAGCATCCCACGGGCACCATCGACCCCACGTGGCTACGCGAGCAGGTGGCGACCAACCCGCCCGCACGGCGGGTGAGCCTCGGCTCCTGGGGCGATGCCCCCGCGTGGTTCACGGTGCCGTCCTACGCTGCCTCGGTGCTGACCGTGGGCGGACACGGTGGAGGCGGCATCCAGACGCGCTTCAAGCCCCGCACGTACCTGCGCGGCTCCTGGGTCGAGGGGCGCTCTGGCAACAAGTGGCTCACCCACGTCTACGGACCCATCGGGCGTTTCGAGGGCTGCTACTTCTTCGGGAACCACCACGAGCACGCGCTCTACAACAAGTCGATCTGGGGCGGCCACTGGCGCCGCTGTTACGTCAAGGACATGGCGGGCCAGGCCATCCAGGTCGTGATGCGCTGGCCTCACGAGGTGGTGCCCGAGATCCCCCGCACGGCGATCTACGACCCGCTCGGGAACGGGGTCGCCGCTGATTGGCTCCTTGAGGAGTGCGTGTTCATCGACAACTCTGCGCCCGGCGAGCGCAAGAGCTACTACCTCTCGTTCTTTGAAAGCACCGACGACATCAACGGGAACCGCACGCGCCTCCCCGGGCGCACCCTCCAGGACATCCGCATCGTCGGCTGTCACATGGAGGCCACGCAGCAGGCTCAGGCCCACGGAGCCCTGATGGTCCACGGGCAGAGGCACGTGGTGCTGGACGCGACCAAGATCCACTACAAGAACCCCAACCGAGCCCTGATCCAGGTCTGGGACTGCGACTCCCTGACCGTGACCGGCGGCGAGCTCAACGACCCGGCGGGCGGGCGTGTGGATCTCGACATCCGTGGCGTGGACCGCGTGCGGTTCGAGGGCGTGGGGGGCAACTGGCGCGCGAACATCTACCGCTCGAGCGCCCCGTGGTACTTCGCCCAGAACATCGAAGGGCACCGCCACGCGACCAAGAGCAACGAGGACTTCGAGATGGTGGTCCCGTGATCCTCGCCACCCTCCTCTGCCTCCTCCAAGGCCCCTACTGCGACCAGTACCCCTACTCGGACCCGACCCACGTCTCCGACCTCTGGGTGGCCCAGACCGCATCCCAGGTCATCGAAGTCTGCTCGGTCACAGACCCTTGGCGCACCGGGTGTTACATCGCCTCGCCCTACCCAGCCCACCAGGCCGTCCCAGGCGCTTGGCACTCCCTCTGCGTCGGCCGCCCCCGCTCCGTCATCGGCGCCTTCCACTCCGGCCAGAACGGCACGGACCACGCCTACGTGGACCCCTACGCCTTCGGCATGGCCCCGGGTGACACGTGGTACATCCAGGGCTACCATCGGGGCGCGTCCCACCAGGGGACCCTCTGGACTCCGGCGTTCACCAACGCCTGGCAACTGACGGTGCAGTAGATGGCAAACGTAAACGTGGTGTTCTTGATGGGCCAGTCCAACTGCTGGGGCCAGGGCTCCACGCAGACTCACGTGGTCCGGCCCCCCTACGCGCTGCCCATCCCCAACGCCTTCATCTGGGACAAGATCACCACGGCCACCCCGCACACCATCAACGGCGGCGGGGCCTGGGTTGCGCTGGACCGCGGCTTCGGCTTCCAGGGATCCGGCGGCACGGCCCCCTCGGGCACCAACGCGGACGCCATCGGCTGCGAGCTCCAGCTCGCCTACCGCATCCGCCAAGCCTTCCCGAACGAGGACGTGTACATCTCGAAGTGCGCGCGAGGAGGCGCCCCGCTCGCTGCCACAGGCGCCAAGATCGACTGGAGCCCGAGCACGTCCGAACTCTACGACGTGTGGCTCCAGGACTACTTCACGGTGCCCATCGACGCGATCTACACCGCCGGGGACACGCCCAAGTTCTTCGGGGCCGCCTGGGTGCAAGGTGCAGCCGACGCCGACTCCCAAGCGGACGCCGACGCCTACGAGGCGAACCTAACCACCCTCCTGGCCCAGATCCGCGCGGACGTAGGCGGCATCGGCACCAAGCACATCGCCATCATGCGGGAGTCGAATTACCGGCTCACACAGCACCCCTTCATCAAGACGGTGCGCGACGCCCAGACCGCCGTGGCCGCCGCTGACGCCAACGCCACCCTCTTCACCACCGACACCACTCGCACCGCCGTCCCGCTCTACAACGAGGACGGCGTGATCCCGAACAGCCTCAGCCACTACGTGGAGACCTTCCCCAAGATCGCGGTGACCGAGGGCGGTGTCATCGACCACGAGCACTTCACCGGCCAGGGCCAATTCGACCTCGGCAACGCCATCGCCGACGCTCTGATCCCCGCAGCCCAGGCGTCCGCCCCGATCACGATCCCCGACCCGGTTCCCTGAGCCTGTGACGCTCAATGCGGACATCCCGTGCTTCGACTGCTGGCTCCGAGCGGAGTACCTGTACGACCAGGACCCAGAGCACCGCGGCCAGTTCGAGCGCGTCTCCGTCTTCGGCATCACCTCCCTCCAGGGCCGCGCACTCGGCTTCTGGGTCCTCGTGCAGTCCTCGGGCGCCGTCATCGCCCGCCTCCCCGTCTCGGCCCTCGTCCACAGCCAGGACGCACCAGATCTACCCCTGGACCACCTCGAGCTCTGGGACTGCTTCAGCTACAAGCCCTCCGTCATCGAGTTTGCCCACCTATCCGGCCGGCGCGTCGAGACCGTGCTCAAGGACGGCATCCGCTACCCCGGCCGCTGCGTCTTCACCGTGGACTGGCACGGCTCCCCGTACGCCGAGAACGCCGGGGACTCAGGCTGGAAGTGCGCCCACCTCCTGGAGCTCGACAACGGCTGCTACGCGCTCCAACCGAACAACCGCATCCTCTGGGCCGACCCCGCAACCATCCCAGAGCCCTTCCCCGACCCGCCACCCTCCTACAAGGTCCAGACCACCGAGTGGAGCGTGGAACACCACCGCAAGTGGGCCACCCAGGACGCCGACCGCTTCTTCTACGGCGTATCTGTTGACCCCGCCCCCGTACCTGGGATATCGGTAGAGCCATGCCCGAGATCACCGTCGACGCCCCCGAGCGACTGACCTACGTGCCCCCGTGCCCCTTCAAGCCGCAGCCCGGCATCGCCATCGGCATCCCCGACGTACCCCAGGAGATGCCCGGCAAGATCCACATCCCACGAGCCACCTGGCGCGAGGCCGAGGGCGCACACGAGGAATTCGCAGCCCAGACCAAGCGCCCGCCCTACCTACCCAAGGAGGATTGGCTGCTCGTGATCGCGGTGGGGCCGCCCGGCGTGAACTACGAGAGCGGCGTCGAGGTGCCCTGGCACATCCGGCCCGGGGACCGCGTGCGGATCCAGTCGGTGGCCGGGATGCAGCTCGAAGGGGAGCAGGGCTACGTGTTCTTCACGAGCACGGACGTGCTGTGTACGGACGGGGTGGATCCGCCGTGATATGCCCCCGCTGCGGAACAGGGACGCACGTCGTCCAGACACTGAGGACCGGCCAGGGTCGGCCACGCAGGCGCCGCGAGTGCGACTCCGGCCACCGCTTCTGGACCACCGAGGTGTGGAACGAGGACCTCGCCGCAGCTGCTGCCGGTCTCGCGGGCCTTGCAGATCGAGTCCCGAAACGCCAGCCTACGCCGGGCGTGGTGTCTGGCTCGGGACCAGCTCCTCCCGGCCCTGGGTCGGTCGCCACGCCCTTCTGACGCGCCATGGCTGACCCTGCAACTCGCAATCCAGATGGGACGTGGAAAGACGGCGTATCAGGCAACCCCGCCGGTCGCCCAAAACGCAAGGTCAACCTGACTGCGGAGTTGGACGAGTACCTGGACGAGCTTGGTCTCGAGGCGCGGCGGGAGGTGTACCGCAACATGGTCGCGCTGGCGCTGAGTGCAGAGGGCCACGCGGTGAGCGCGCTAAAGCTGATGTTCGATAGGGTGGACGGCCTGCCCGAGCGCGTGCTCAACTTGCAGGGCGAGACCACGACGCACATCAAGCGCTACGGCTTCGTGGCGGACCTGGAGAAGAAGGACGACCCCGGGGAGGAAGACAGCGAAAGTGAGTGAGCGCAACTGACGCCTTTGAAGACGGCAATCTCAAGTTCTGGCTGTCGAACATCATCACCGACCCGATCCTGACGCAGATCGGGAGCGGGATCCTGGCGACGGTGACGCCGGGCTCGCTGTTCCTGGCGCTCTTCTCTGCGGACCCGGGGGAGGCGGGCAGCACCACGTCGGAGTGGGGTGACGGCAACTACACGCGGCAGGCGATTGCGCGTGACGGTGGCACGAGCTGGGATCACGCGGTCAGCGGGCAGGCTACCAACCAGCTCACGATCGACATGACGGGCGGGGCCGGAGCAGCGTCACCCATCAGTCCCAGCCTCACGTTCGGCGCGCTCATGACCCAGGTGTCGGGTGGGACGATGGTGGTGAAGGGGCCACTGGCCTCGCCCGTGTCGGGGGTCGCCGGCACGCAGGTGGTGTTCAACCCCGGCTCGGTGACGATGACCGTGGCCTGACATGCCGATCTCCGACACCATCCGCGTGGAGAAGCCGCCGAACTTCGGTGGGGACGACTTCCTGTTGCGCGCGGTGGTTGTGGTCAACCCAGAAGAACACGGCGCGAACATCCCCAAGCTGTTCGTGGATGGAGATAACGCGAACGTGCGCGGGGTAACGCTCGACTCCCGGGGCCGGTGGACGGCTCTGGAGGTGATACGCGACGTGGATGGGTCGCAAGCCGCGGACCCCGACGGGTTCGTGTACTACTCGGTGGAGGAGTTCGGCGCAGTGCGAGCTCAGGGCGCGGTGTTCAACGACGACCTGTCTGGCATCTACCTGGAGACGACTGTGGCCAACATAGGTACGCCGATGCGTGCGTACCTGTTCAACGATGCAGGTGGCGGTCCAAACGTAATCAGCCACTTCCAGGGAGAGTTCTACCACGAGGTCGAGTATTGGGCGCGATACAGGGAGGGTGCGCCGCCGCATGGGTCCACGGTGTGCTGGGGGGTGAAGGCAATGCTGGGCCGTTACCAGGCGGCGCGCATCTACACCATTGACCTGATGCACATGACGGGTTCCGCCGACAGGTTGGACAACCCCTACGGGATTCAGGCCGCGAACGACGGGCGCATGTTGTTTGACTCGATCACGCTCAACGGACTCCCGCCGGGCTGGGTGGTGGTGTCCTCGAGCCCGCGGCAGCACGAGAATCTGGGGGCGAGCCCGCCGGAACTGGTCAAGCCGTTGGGCGGCACTCAACACCAGATCATGGTGCTGGGACAGGGCATGTTCCGGCGCTACGCAATCTGCCCTGCGGCCAACGCGAGCAAGGCCGTGGACATGCTGGAGTTGTACGGCCACGGGCAGTGCATTGGTCAGAACAGCTACTACAAGACGCGCGGGTTCGGGTGTGGTCGGTTCCGCGTGCCAGAGATCGTGGCTCCTGCTTCGTTGAGCGCCCACAGGGCTGGTTTCGCGTCGGCGCTGGGCTCTCACACGTCGCCGAGCGGAGGCAGCTTGCGCAACGACTACGCGAACGGCACGGATAACCACATCAACATGGACAACCCTGCCGCTGGCTGGTATCACCCGCGCCACCAGGGTGGAGGCGGCACTGGCGGCAACGGGATTGACCAGAGTAGGTGCGCGCACCATCACCGCGAGGGCTGGCTATACGACCTTGAGCTCGCGCAGGCAACTTTGGACCGGTCACGTGTCTGGGTGTACGACGTGCGCACGGGCGAGCCGATCACGCAGGAGGACATGATCGCGATCAACAACAACTCATGGCCTGGTGCGCCTGGTCACGCCGTGCAGGGAAAAACACCGTGGGACAGCCAGGTGGACGGCAACACAGTCGTGCCCTGGACGCAGCGGTCGCAGTTCATCCCGACAGATAGGCCATGGAACCAGCCCTCGCCCGGATGGACGATTCCGCACGAGACCTACACAGGGGAACGCGGATACCACGACGGCAACCACAGCGTGCGGGCGTGGAACGAGCTTCTGCTGCCGATGTTCGGCATCAACCACCAAGGTGCGCGGATGGTGATGAAGTTCATGGCGAACTTCTACCGCCTATCGGTGAACCCCTACGGCGTGGCTGGGATCAACTTCTCGTTTCCACTGTGGCTGGGCCTGACAGATATCCCCGACGCCAACCAGCAGCTCACGTCTGCCGGATGGGACGGCCAGGGCTGGCTCCAGTACCACCGCTCGGTTGGGTGGCGGCTCAATCTGCTGTCTTGGATGTACCAGTTCGAGCATGACCCTGTGCGGCGCCTGGTTGAGTATGTGCGCATCGAGGAGGCTGTGAAGGTTGTTCTGCGGAACGCATCGTCGGTAGGCATGGGTATCCGCGCCACTCCACAGGGTGGTATCTCGGGTCTCGCAGATCCCTGGGATGAAGGTATCTTTGGCGCCACGGATACCGGCACTAACACAGGGGCTTTTCCTGACGGTCGTGACTGGTATGGGTGTTGGGAAAGCCCGCCGAGCCCGCCGCCGCCACCGCCACTTACTTGTACGCCGAACGCTGAGACATCGGTGGATGTCAACCAGAGCAAGTACCAGGTTTTCAAGGCCCTTGGGCTGTACGGGTGCGCTGAGTCCGCCCTGAAGGGAATCAACCAGTCGCTATACAGTGATGTGGTCAACAGAATCTCGGAGTTGTGTCGGTTCCGCCATGAAACGATGCACCCGACGGCGGCTTCGGACGTGCCGGGCAACTTCATCCAGGCATGGCTGACGGGTACATCCACACCGATAACCACGGGGATTCGCTGGCCTCTTCCTGGCTGGCTGGACGACGCGGACACTACGCCAACGACGGCGGTGCTGGCCTACCTCATCACGGGGAGCCTCGAGCCTCTGGACAAGGCGCTACAAACGCGCGGTCTGTACGACTCTGGGGCGGGTCCGGGCAATCAGGACTACGAGACGTTCGTCACGAACATGATGGGCGGCACGGGCCAGATGGACGAGACTGGCTGGGTTACGGCCGAGATCCAAAACCTCCCCGCCGGTGGCGTGTCTATGGCCCTTGGTACGTGGGGGATGACGCTGGCGGCCGAGCTGACGGTGCCGGCGCGGGCTCCGTTCTTCACGCTGCGGTACGAGCTGTTCATGGTGCCGAGCACGGACCCGGGCGGTGGTACGGTCAACCCCACGGCGAGCCTGGCGCTGGCCGAGTTCGGGCTGGCGGCGACGCCCACGGTGGTGACTGGGGCGCGGCTGACTACGGACATGGGGCGGTACACGTTCGCGCTGACGGCAACGGTTGGTGGTGTGCCTGGTGAGGCTGGGCTGCCTGGTAGCCGGGCATCGGCGCGGCCTTCGATCACGGGGCGCGCGCGAGCGACGCCGGGCGTTCTGGTAGTGTCGGGGGCCAAGGCGCCATGAGCATGACGATCCGCAGCGAGGTGACGATCCTGGAGGGGCAACAGCCCGTGATCGTGGCCCAGATCCGGTATCCGAGTGGAGCGTATCTGACGCGGGCGAACATCAGCGGGACGGCGACGCAGGAGATCCGCCGGCTGGTGTACTGGAGGAGTGGGCCGGACCCGAAGAAGTCCATCAAGAACGAGAGCTTCGACCGCGACAACACGAACGACGACACGGCTCCGGTGTTCTTCGATGCGCTCCAGACGGACGGCTACTGGGACGACGACGACATCGGCTACAACATGCGGGACCTGAGCCTGAACGGTCCCACGACGTTCGCTCGGCCGGGGGTGTACCTAGTCGAGCACATCTGGGCGAACGACGCGCTCTCTCCCGGCTTCGGGAACGCGGTGGTCCAGACGGTGGTGAAGGTGGAGCCGGTGGGAGGACTGTGATGCGCGATGTAGCTGGATATGCTGAAGTAACCCAGACGGGTTACTGGGGCTTCGCAAACGACCAGGCGCGTACCGTTCTGGTCGGCGCCACAGAGGCGGTGATAGCCGACGCCGAAGGGTACATCAATGTGCGCGACGTTGGCAGTCTGGCGGCGCTCATCGCCGCGCAGATTGTGGCGATGGCCGAGGACTTGTGCGTGGCGGCAAACGATGAGCGCGGTGCGGCGGCGGTGCTGGAGATGTTCCACGCCTATATGGAGGACATCCGGCGCGACCCACTGAGCACACCCGAAGACATCCGGGCGGCCCGCGAGAAGATGCTAAAGGCGAGTCGTGATGGATGAACGCAACTGGACGTGCGTGGCGTGCCACGGGGTGAGCCAGGACGCTTGCCCGAAGGTGCTGCTGGTGGCTGGGAAGGTGTTTCGGTTCTGCGAGCAGTGCCAGGCCGGCGTGGAGGTGCGGGAGCCGCAGCCGGTGTCGGAGTTGCCTCCTGAGCCGGAGATGGTGACCGAGGCGGGGGTGGGGCTGTGACGCAGACGGCCAAGGACCACCTGATCGACGCCCGGGCCAAGCTGCGGCGGGCCACACGGGCGGTGCGCAACCTGATCCAGGACGAGGGCGGGACGCGGGTCTACCACTACACCACGGCGATGGAGCAGGCGCGGGACGCGATCGCCGTGCTGATGGAGGCGGCGCAGGTGGAGCACGGAGACGCATGACGGTCGTCTTCCACGACTACACGCCGGTCGGCAACCAGCGCAAGCTCTGGGGGCTGGACGAGCGCCTCGTGCTGATCGAGGGGCCGGCGGGGACGGGGAAGACGCGCAACGTCATCGAACACGACTTCGAGTACCTGGAGCGCAACCCTGGGGCGCGCTTCCTGTACGTGCGGCAGACGCGGGAGTCGCTCACTGAGTCCGTGCTGTGGCAGCTCGAGGAGGAGGTGATCCCGCCGGGCCACCCGATGCTCACGAGCTCGGCGGAACACAGACGGAGGCGCTCGGAGTACCGCCACCCGAACGGCTCGGTGATCCTAGTTCGCGGGCTGGACAAGCCCGGGCGTACGTACTCGCAGCAGTACACGCGCATCCGTGTCTTCGAGGCGTGGGAGGTGAGCCTGGACGCCTTCGAGCGGCTCTTACGGTGTCTGCGGCACCCGAAGGGCGGGCGGCGCCAGGTGCTCTTGGACACCAACCCGGCGGACGAGTACCACTGGATCAACCAGATGGCGCTGGAGCGGGAGAACGAGCACCCCGAGCACGGCCTGTTCCGCATCTGCACGACACACCAGGACAACCCGCTCTTCTGGGATGCGGAGGCCGGGACGTGGACGCCGGCCGGCCAGGAGTACGTGCGCGAGACACTGGAGGGGATGAGCGACGAGCGGCGCGCGAACCTCTTGGAGGGGCGCTGGAGCCTGGCGTCTGGTGCGATCCTGCCCGAGTTCTCGCCGCAGACGCACATCCTGGATCCGGGCTCGCTGCGGCTGCCGCCCCTGGTGGATACCGAGAAGGAGGACGGGCCTCGGTTCTACGAGTGGTACTTCGGCTCCCTGGACGTGGGGATTGGGCACCCTGGCTGCCTGACGATCTGGGGTGTCTGGCAGGGCAAGATGTTCGCCGTGGTCGAGGTGTACCAGACGGGGTGGGTGCAGGAGGACTGGCTGAAGGTCGTGTTCGAGTTGCACGACGAGTTCCCGCTGGGAGCGCTGGTGGTGGACCCGAGCGAGCGGGACTACATCACGACGCTCAACCGGCGTTTTGGGCCGGCGATGGGGCGGGACGGGATGCCGATCGCGCGCAAGGGCAAGAACGCGATCATGGCCGGAATCGACATGCTGCGCTGGATGCTGCGGGACCACCGGATCTTCTGGCTGAAGGACCGGATGCGGTACGGGATCGACCCCGAGCGGCGCCGCAAGAAGATGCCGGCGACGACGACGGAGGAGATTCCGAGCTGGGTGCTGCTGAAGCGGGAGGACGGCAAGTACGTGCCGGACAAGCCCGACCCCAGGTGCGCGGACCACGGCATCGACCAGACCCGGTATGCCGTGATGTTCCTGAACATCGACCGCGACATGAGCCCTGTGCCTCCCCCGAAGCGGTACGAGCGGTTCACAGCGGGCGACGTGCTAGACTTCCACGACGAAGAGAAACGCTTTACAGGGTGATCTGATGCACAAGAAGAAAAAGGCGGGTGGCAGCGCCAGGACCCTCGCTCGCGTGCGCGCGGCGGGGAATCGCCTCGGTGCCGGTAACGCGCAGCGGCTGCGCAACCGGCTGGGAAAGAAGAAGCCGGTGAAGCGAGGGCGCAATGGTTGAGTCTCTGATGGCAACGAGCCGGGTGAGCGTGACGTTCACGGGGACCGATACCGGACAGAGCGCGATCATGTACCCGGGCGGCCTTCCTGATAGGCAGGCGGCGCTCCAGGCGGACCTGACGAGCACTGGGACAGTGCGGGCGCAGGGTCGCTCTTCGGACGATGCGCCGTGGGTGAACCTCGGCACGGGGCTCACAGCGGATGGGGCGGAAACGGCGCTGCCGGTGTTCCCCCAGATGCGGATCAACGTGACCGCGAACGGCTCCGGGGTGACTGCGTGGTTGTTTGCGCTGTAGGTCTGGCGCTGCTGGCGCAGTGCGGGGGGGCGGTGCCCTACTCGGGGCCGTGGTCGATATCGTGGTGCGAGCCGATCTCGAGCTACGCGACCTGGAGCGAGGATCCGGCGACGGACACCTGGGTCTGGCACCACCAGTCGCTCACGGATGACTGGGTGTTGGCGGCCTGGTTCGCGTCGCCGTTCTACTCGGGGACGATCTACCACCACTGGCACGCCTGCCTGGACGCGCGGTTCGTGTTCCGGGTGAGCGACGTGTTCGCGCAGGCGCCGGGCACGCAGACGTGCTACCGCTTCAAGCCCGAGTACCGCGCCGAGCTTCTCGCGCCGTGGATCGGCGTCCCGGTGCACGCGGCGGTCGTCGGTCAGGCTGAGACCGGCGAGTTCCTGGTTTCCACGTCTCTCTTCTGGGTGGTGCAGTAGTGCCGACAACCGTCATCGAGACCATCGGGCCGGGTCAGGACTACGCGACGTTCAATCTCTGGGAGACTGCTACGCGCCTGGACTTGGTTGCGCTGGACGAGATCCGTGTCGGGCTGATGATGGTCCTGGAGGCGGCCCCGCACAGCACGATCAACGCGATAGGTACGAGCGACGCGACGCGCTACCGTGAAGTCCGGTCCGGTGCGGTCGGCGCGGGCCTCACGTTCGCGAGTGGCGGACTGGACGTGAGCCAGGCGTACTCGCGCGCCACAGGGCTCCGTCTGCGCTACACAGGGTCCGAGTCCGGAGGGATTGTCTGTACCGTTCGCGATGGCGGCGTAGTGTCGCGATGCCTTATCGAGTACGCCGGCACATCGGTGTCAGGGTCCTTCAAGCTATTGCGGACACGGAACAACGCCGGTTTCAGTGCCACGATCCGCTCTTGCGTCCTTGATGCGCGCGAGGGTGTGTCGGTGGGGCCTGGATCGAACCTGATCGACCACGTATCCGGGACGGGTCCGGTGTTGATCGAGAACTGTACGGGCTACGCCACGCTCGCCAACTTTGGCGTGGCGCTGGACGGGCGGTTCGGTGGTACGTGGACCGTGCGCAACACGGCCATGTTCGGTGCGGGCACTCAAGACTTCCTGATGGGCACCGCGCCGACCGTGGAGTACTGCGCGTCGGGAGACGCCACCGCAGACGACAACGGAGGCGCAGGGAACCTCATCAACATCGTGGCGGAGTCGGCCCTCTCGGACCCTGCCAATGGCGACTTCGCGCTGGCGTCTGGCAGCCAGTTCATTGGGGCCGGTGTGGCTGTGGTGCCCGGCTTCAACGACATCGCGGGCAACGCGCATGGGCGGGCTGGCGCTTGGGACATCGGGGCGTACTCGGCAGCAGCGGTCGTCTACCCGCCGACCCCACTGCTGGGCACTACGCGCCAGCATCTTGTGCTCGAGGGTGGTGCGACTGGCGCGAGCGCCGTGGCTCCGTGCGGTGGCATCTCGGGGCGTACGGCCCGGGTTCAGTCGGTGGCGGGCACCACGGCCACGGTGCTCTTGCAGGGCCGTGCGCACCCTCTGGCGCCGTGGATCACTGTGGGCACGGCGACGAACACGCAGACGCTCACGGGGCAGTACGTGTACCCTGAGATGCGCCTGAACGCGACAGCGAACGGCTCCACCATCGACGCCTGGCTGGTGGTGCTGTGACCTTGGGAGGACCCCTGATGCTTTGCTCTCACAAGAAGTAGACGACCTCCTCAGAGAGTGGCGGGTTGCCCGCGAAGACGCGGAGCAGCACCGCACGTCGATGGAGACCGTGGTTTCAAAGTACCACGGCCCCTACTGGCGGGCGAAGTCGGGGTTTGGCGACGCGGACGAGGGTCCGGCGCTGGAGGGGGCGTACTTCGAGTACATCTCGCTCCTGGTTCCGCGGCTGGTGTTCGACAACCCGCGCGTGCAGGTGAAGTCCAGGCGTGCCGGGCAGCGCGCGGAGGCGGCGGAGGCGATGGAGCACGGTCTCAACCGCTGGGTGCGGGACGCCAAGTTCCGGGCTCTGTTGTCCGAGCTCGCGACTGAGTTCTGCACGGGCTACGGGGTCGGGTACGTCAGGGAGAGGCCGTTCTACGACCGTGGGCGCGAGGAGGGTGACGAGGGGGCGAGCGAGAGCCGGCGGACGTGGCCGGTGGCGGACAGGATCTCCCCGCATCGCTACTTCCAGGACCCGAAGGCGACGCGCGAGCAGGACTTGCGGTTCCGCGGTCACGAGGTGGAGCGTCAGAAGGACGACCTGATCGAGCACGCGAAGCGGCATCCGGACGAGGGCTGGGACATCACCGCGATCGAGTCGCTGACCGAGGACCTGGAGTGGGACCAGGCATCGGGGCGGGTGAAGGAGACGCAGCGCGGTTCCCCCGAGCGCGGCCTCGTGCAGTACGTGGCGATGTGGGTGCCGGGGCTCAACGTGGACGGGGAGTCGGAGCAGGACGGGTTCAACGGCTCGATGTTCTACTTCGGGCTGCACGGTGAGGGTGGGGACAAGATCAAGGCGCGGTTCATCCGCGAGCCGCACAGCTACTTCGGGCCGAAGACGGGGCCGTACACGCTGTTCTCGGCGTACTACGTGCCGGACTCGGCGTGGGGCCTGAGCCCGCTGATCGCGACGGCTGCGAACATCGAGGACCTGAACGCGCAGGCGATGGCGCAGTCGGAGAGTATGCGGCGGCACAAGCGGTTCATCGGCGTGCCGGACGCGAACACGGCGGCGCGGGTGGTAGACGCTTACCACGACGAGGCGGTGGTGGTCCCGTTCGAGGACGGTAAGGGGCAGATTGCGCCGATCGAGGTGGGCGGCAGCACCGAGCAGCAGGCGTTCTACATCGAGATGGCCCGGCACCGGCTGGACAAGGTTCTGGGCGTGGACGACGCGCAGAGGGGTTCGGCGTCGGGCAAGGGCACGGCCACCGAGCACGCGATCGCGAACGAGAGCGCGGCTACGCGGATCGCGCACCTGAAGCAGCGGTTCACGGATTGCGTGGTGGACATGCTGTACGGGGTCGCTCACTGGCTCTGGTACTCGGAGAGCGTGGTGATTGCGCTGGGCGAGGACGAGGAAGTGGCGACGGGTACACCCGAGCCGGTGTTCAGGGGTGGCCCGGAGGACGACATGACGCTGGACGACATGGAGTTCGAGATCGAGCCGTACTCGATGGAGCGGGCGAGCGAGGGGCTGCGGTCCAAGCAGGTGATGGAGGCGTACCAGCTCAAGACGCAGGCACTCCAGTTGGCGCAGATGTTCCCGAAGTTCCCGTGGCGCGACGAGTTGAACGCGCTGGGCGACGCGATGAACTTCCCGGGGCTGGGGGATGCGTTCACGCCGGAGGTGCTGGCGTCACTGAGCCAGGGTCCGATGGGCGGGGTGAGCGGGACGGAGCCGAAGGGCACGCCGCTCTTGCAGTCGCAAGGACCGAAGCTGTCGCTGAACGCGCCGAGCATCGGGAAGATGACCGGAGGAGCCGCTACCACGAAGGTCTGACATGGCGCGCACGAGCACGCAGCAGTTGATCGAGGAGCTACAGGAGTGTGTGTCGCGGGCTTCCAGCAGGCTCGTGGCGTACGAGATCGTGGGCGCGCTGGAGTGCGTGAAGGCGGACTACCTAGAGCACGTCCACAACGCGCGCTGCACCGCTGAGGACGAAGAGGAGGACGAGACATGGACGAGCCCCTGAGCGTGAACGAGGGCCTGCGGCTGTGGCGCGAGGGCAAGTTGCCCGGGATGCAGGCGCCGACCGAGGATGTGCGGACCAAGGGCCCGTGCGACGTGAGCGCGGAGTTCCCGAGGCTTGGCACCGTGGCCAAGGACATCCACTTCGTGAGCCGGTCGCTGCCGAGGAACTGGCGCGCGAACGGGAAGCCGTTGGCCAAGGACTACGTGACGGAGGGGAAGCTCAAGGGCGCTCCGCGGTTCTCCAGCCGGCGCGAGCTGAACGAGGCGATCGCGCGGCACAACGGGGAGACGGACTGCACCCTGAGCTACGGCGAGCTGCCGCTGCCGGAGGGCGAGGGTGAGTGACTGGCGGGACATCACGTGCCCTTCCTGTGGCGAGAAAACGGTTCGGCTCCAGCACCAACAGGTGTATTGCTCAAGCTGCGGATCGACCGGCGCATCTATGCCTCCGCCGGGTCTGAACGAGACGGCTGGGGCGTGGCTGGTGCGTGCGCACGCGGCCTGGAAGCGCAAGATAGAGGCACAAGGGAGGCCCTCGTATGCCCGAAGTGAAGACTGAGCCGGCTTCGGAAGCCCCGAAAGCGCCCGAACGCAAGGTCGAGATCGTCCCGTTGCCGGAGGACGACGACCCTGTTGGGATGGACGTGGACGCCGCGCTCGCCCAGATGGACGACGGGTACGGCGACGACGACGAGGAGGCCCCTGGGAGCGCGCCTGCTGGCGAGGAGGCGGAGGACGCCTCTGACGCCGCGGAGAGCGCCGAGGACGCAGGAGCGGACGAGGGAGACGCTCCTGGAGAAGAACACAGCGCCGAGGATGCTCCCCCTCCCGATCCAGCGATCGTGGAGGCGCGTCAGGTGCTGTCCCGGGCGAAGTACCCGGATTCGGTCATCGACAAGCTGACCGATGTGGAGTTGCTCAGTCTTGCCCACCGGGTGGACAACGAGCGGCGCGATCGTGAACGAGAGTTCCAGAAGCTCAAGAAGACGGACGACGGATCAACAGAGGCGCCGGGCTCCACAGCAGAGGCCCCTGGCTCCCCCTCTTGGTTGACCGAATTGTCCTCCCCTTTCGCAGATGTGCTGGGGCTCGAGGGTGACGATCGCAAGGCCGTGGACGAGTACACCGCCAACGTCATCAGCCCCCTGGTGCAGGTCATCGACCAGCAGCAGGAGCGGTTGGTGCGGATGGAACAGGGGCTCGCGCGGTCGGAGTTGCGGGAGCGTTTCCCGCAGCTCTTGGGTGACGCGGAAGCGTACAAGGGCGTGGTCAAGAAGATGGAGACGTTGAACAAGGACGGCTCCTACACGGACGCAACCGAGTTGATGGCTGCGGCGTGTGAAGTCTTGGAGGCCCCGCGCTTGCGCGAAGAGGCGGCACAAGCACGCAAGGATCTGGAGCGCAGGAAGGCCCGGAGCGCGAGCCCGAGTCCCGCATCCAGTCCGCCCAAGAAGCGCGAGATGTCAGCGGAGGAGCGTGAGGATCTAGCTATCGACCTCATCGAACAGGGCAAGACCGCCGAAGCGGAGCGGCTGATGCGAGAGGCGTAGGGAGCCCCCGGCCGGCTGCGTTCCCCGATAACGGAGAACCAAGTTGGCCTCTGCTGTAAGTACTTTCTCAGACCTCATCAAGATCACCGGCCCGTCGTACCTGACGAGCGCCGAGATGGTCGTGAACGAGGCGCAGAAGCGGAACTATCTGCTTCGTCGATTCCTGAAGGGCCACGGCCCGCAGGATCTTGTCCAAGGTGGCTCGACCATCAAGGACGTCATCATGGGTGATGAGCAGCCCACGGCGCTGTTCTACAACCCGAACGAGACCTTCACCTGGGAGCAGCCCCAGTTCCTGACGGAGTGGGAGATCCAGTGGCGGTTCCTCGCGGACCACATGAGCTGGACCGACCAGGACATCGAGCTGAACGCTGGCGGCCTGGGCAAGGGCGCACGCCACCAGATGTACAAGCGCAAGAAGTACACCCTCGAACAGAGGATGTGGACTTCGATGATCAACAAGAAGGAGACGCACCTGTTCGCCGTGCCCGAGGTGGCGAACATGGAGGCGGCGGGCGGCAAGCAGCCCTACTCCATCCCGGCGTTCGTGAACGAGAACGAGGACGGCCTCTTCTACAAGGGCGCGGTGCCGGACACGAAGACTGCGTGGACGACCAAGGCGGGCATCGACCCGACGGCGGACACGTGGTGGAAGCCGCAGACCGGAACGTACAGCACCACGCTCCCGACCGACGACACCAACATCCTGGGCGCGTTCGACACGATGTGGCTGGACACGCGTTTCGTCGCGCCTCCGACCAAACAGGAGTACTTCGAGAACGGCGAGCTGTACGCGCAGTTCATCGCGTGCTCCAAGCGCGGTCAGGTGCAGTACACACGGCTCATGCGGGCGAGTCAGGACACGCTGGTCACGACCAGTCGTCAGGACGCGGCCTACCAGAAGCCGCAGTACGCGGGCATCGACCTGGAGTACGTGGACCAGCTCGACACGGCGGCGCTGTACCGCCACACCGTGGCGACGAGCGCGTACCAGTCCGAGATGTCGGCCAACGCCGACGACAAGGGTCCGCGCTACTACTGGCTCAACGGCATGTACCTGCGTCCGATCTGGCACACGCGCCGGTACATGAAGAAGCACAAGATCCGTGAGCACCCGAACCAGCCGTTCACCAGCATCTGCCCGGTGGACTCCTGGTACAACCTCGCGCCGCGCTCGCTCCAGCGACACGGCATCGTTTCCCCGTCCGGCGACGTATACACCGCCTAGAAAGGGGGTCACATCACATGGGTATCCTTGGATTCAACTTCCCCCTTGGCCCGACGACTCGCGCAGGCGAGGAGATCGGGACCATGCCGGTGGCGTTTTTCGACGACTTCGTTGGCTCCTCGCTCGTCCTGGAGAGTGCCGCGCAGCAGGGCGCGGTCTGGGACCTGACGGCGAACTCCGGAACCATCAACTTCGTCTCACAGGCGAACGGGATCCTCGAACTGGACGGAGGGACGGTGGCGGCGCAGTCGCCCATCGTGGCTCTGCCGGTACAGAGTTTCCCGTGGGCCGCAGGACAGAAGATCAAGTACCGCTCCCGTGTCAGCCTGGAGACCATCGTGCAGGGTGAGATCTGGGGCATGTCCAATGTGGACGCCTCGGGCGACCTCTACAACAACGTGGCCACCAGCATCGTCATGGGGTTCTCGCATCAAGGGGACGGCAACCTGCGCTACCACGTCAATGACGACGGTAGTTCGCACCTCACCGGGCTCCTGGGCGTGACGCTCGTGGCCGGCACGTGGTACGAGATGGCGTTCGAGTGGACGGGGACCAAGGTTCAATTCTTCGTCAACGGCGTGCTCTACAAGACCATCACGCCCACCAACACTCCCGCGACTGTGCTCGGCCTCACGATGCAGGCCGAGTCGCTGACAACCGCGTCCTCGGACTTCGACATCGACTTCGTCGGTGCGTGGGCCGAACGCAGCCTCTGATCTCGTGATCCGGCGGGGCGCCTCGGCTCAGGGCGTCCCGCCACCTACCTACACCGCCTATGGTCCTCCCGGTTGACACCGCGCTTGCGCACATCAAGCACACGCTGCGTTCGGCTGGATCGAACATCGGCGAGATCCCCGGCATCTCACTCCTGAACCAGGCGGGGCACTCCCTGGTGGACGCCCACACCTGGAAGTGGTGCGAGGGCGCGCACGCGGACGTGGCGTTCCAGGCCAACGTGGCGCATGCGTGGTTGCCCAAGGACTTCTCCTCCCTGACCGCGTACGAGATGCGCCAGAGCCTGGTGCGCCGGTTGTCGCTGGGGACGACCCAGGGGCTGGTGGACATCTCCACGTCGAGCGTGAGCGTGAGCACGTGGCGCTACTGGGGTGTGATCGTCCATAGCAGCGTGGCGAGCGCGGCTCGAGGCACCTTCGCGCTGGACGGGACCAACCCGGCGGACGGCGAAGTCATCGCGATCGAGGACGGGCAGCACAACCCGGACAACACGTGGACGGGATCGGCGATCGTCACGGGCAGGCCGGGCACGCGGTTCACGTTCAAGACGACGCTGGACCCGGCGACGGAGTTGGCGGACGACCGGCAAGTCCTCATCGGTACGGCGGCTGGCGACACGCTGACCAACCTCGTGGACGCGATCAACGCGGCCCCGGACCTGGACCTGTTCGCCACGGAGTCCACGACCACGACGCTGGGGGTGGACCTCTCGCACACGGTTCCAGGCGTGGAAGGGAACAGCGCGCGGGTGAGCGACCTGGACGGGATCCTGGACGTGACCGCGCTGACCTCGGCGTCGCGGCTGTACGGAGGGCTGGACGGTGGTGCGCCGCGGGCTCGCATCGACCTGTGGACGACTCCGCTGGCCGACGACCCTGCCGCCATCCGCATCTACTACCGGCGGGGGTGGAACCGGCTGGACGACGACTCGGACTACGTGGACATCCCCGAGTGGCTGGAGGGGCTGTACCTGCAAGCGGTGCGGGCCTACGCGCGCGGCTACCAGATGGAGGACTCCACCGGGGCTGTGCCGAGGCTTCTGGAGGAGATATGGCGCAGCAAGGAGTTCGCCAACAAGCGCATGCGGGACGACCAGATCCAGCCGCGCTACGGCGTGATCCGTAATGGCGCTGCGGCCTCGCACGGAAGCTCTGACCCCTTCTGGAACTTCGGGACAGTGGCGGATCCGGTCTGATGGTTGACCGGCTGGACCTACCGTTCCCGTTCGGTGGCCTGAGCGAGAACTACCAATTCTCCTTGCAGGAGCCGGGGACGAGTCGGTCGGTGAAGAACATGCGCCCGGTGAACCGCCGCAACGGGCGGGTGATGGGGTCGCAGCGGTCGGGGTTCACGCGCTGGAACACGAACCAGTTGAGCGGCGCGAACAAGGTGCAGGCGCTGGCGCCGATCGTGACGCCGAACACGCTGCTCTCGTTCGCGGAGGACACGAGCGGGATCGGCACGGATGCGTGGGCGCAGATCGCCACCAAGGGCACGGGGACCAGCTCGCGTGTCACGAGGGTGGAGGTGGACGTGTTCGGTAACATCTACCTCTTGGACGCGCTTTTCGGCGTCATCAAGACGAACCAGGACGGTGAGATCCTGGCGACGATGCAGGCGCCCATCGACCTCCCCGCGGGGGATGGATCGAACGAGGCGTACCTGCGGTCCATGGCGGTGGACGACCTGGGCAACGTGTTCATCGGGGCCGGCGACCCGCACGAACGGCACGCTTCCTCCACGACGGCGCTCCAGGAGTTGTCTCGAGTGTGGGCCTTCCGCATCGGGTTCGACGAGGAGTATGAGTTGGCCTGGGAACTTGAGGACAACGGCACGAGCCAGCGTTACGTGGAGGCGCTGGTCTGGAAGAACGGTGACCTGTACGTCGCGTATGTGGACCGCGAGGGGATCAACGGCGGGCACGCGGTGTTCGTGTACCAGGACGTGACGATGGACGCGGCCCCGGTGGCGACCATCACGGCGATCAACGGTGCGAACGGCCTGGACGCCTTCCCGCGGGCGATGGCGGTGCGGGATGACGGGATCCTGTACGTGTGCGGGGACGACTACGCGAGCGTACAGTGGATCTCGAAGTGGAGCCCGCAGAACGTGGGGACCGCTCCTGTGTGGGAGCTGACACAGGCGACCACGAGCGGGATCGGGATGGGCCTGGCTCTGGGGGAGAAGACGAACGACGGGCAGTGGGTGTACTCCTGCGGGACCGTGACTGCGGAGCCGGCGATCGAGGTGCGGCGGCTGTTGGACGAGGGGCGCACGGTATCCAAGGTGGCGGCGGGGACGTGGGCGGTGGACCCGAGCCCGGTGTCCGCCATCAACATCAACGAGGAGGCGCCGATCCAGATGGCGGTGGACGAGGACTTCAACCTCTACCTGCCCTGGAACGGTGGTGCCTCATCGGGCCAGCCCCAGGTGATCGCGTTCGCGGCGGCGGCCGGCACGGAGGTGTGGCAGTACGACCAGGGCACGCCGGACTTCGGGCCGAAGTGCGTCGGGATCCCCGTGTCTCCGAAGCCTGAGTACGGGGCCTCTGCGGTGGACGTGGTGGAGTACGTGTACCTCGGACACGCGAAGGTCACGGCGGCGAACATCGTGGCCACGTACATCCGCGGGGTGAACGCCACTCAGTCCGGCACGGGCCTGCGCACCACGAGCATGGTGGGTGTGTCGAACGGGAACATCGTCACGTTCACGCGCGGCGGAACGGCGCCTGCTGATCCCGGGGGGGGTACAGGCGTCGGGGCTCTCGACTCCGGCGCACCATACGTCGGAGTCGCGAGTCTCTTTCAGCGCGTGTACTTCACGGACGGGATCAACTACCGCTACTACGACATCGACGACGATGCCGTGGTGATCTGGCGCTCGAAGACCCAAGGGACGATCCCTCCGAGGTGCAGGCTCATCACGACGTGGCGGGGGCGGATCGTGATAGCTCGCGACCCGGAGGACCCGCAGAACTGGCACATGAGCGCGGTAGCCAACCCGCACGACTGGAACAACTTTCCCGCGTTTCCAGCGGCCACGCAAGCCATCAGCGGGAACAACGCGAAGGCGGGGCTGGTGCCGGACATCGTGAACACGATGATCCCGTACGCGGATGACCTTCTCCTGTTCGGGTGCGACAAGAGCATCTGGCGGCTAACTGGCGACCCGATGCAGGGCGGGAGCATGGACTTCGTGACGGACGACTTCGGCATGTCGTTCGGTCAGCCGTGGTGCAAGGACACGCGCGGGGTGCTGTACTTCTTCGAGAGCCGGGGCGGGGTGGCGCGCTGGGCTCCTGGTTCGCAGATGCCCGAGGCACTCTCGGACAATCGGTTGCAGCGCAAGTTCCAGGACGTGAACCTGGCGACGCATCACATGCGGCTCGTGTGGAACCACCGGGACGATGGGCTGCACGTGTTCCAGATCCCGTACGGGACGGTCTCGGTGAAGCAGCACTGGTTCTGGCACCGCAAGACGGGCTCGTGGTGGGAGGACGAGTACGGCGGCGGGACGACCACTCAGCCGACCGCCGTGGTGCTGTTCGATGGGGACGCGGCGAACGACCGCACCATCCTGGTTGGCGGGAACGACGGGTACGTGCGGGAGTGGAACGAGGACGCGGTGGACGACGACGGGGCGGCGATCGACGCCCACTTCGCCATCGGGCCGATCGCCCCGGTGCCGCCGGCCGGCGGGTTGGAGTCCGGATACGACGAGCTGACGGCGGTTCTCGCGAGCGATGAGCACGGCTGCACGTACGAGGTGTACGTGGGTTCCGAGCCGGACGACCCGCTGTCCGCTCCGTTCCGGGTCGGCCGGCTGTCGGCGGGGCGCAACCCTGCGGAGTTGGCGGGGTGGTCCGGTGACACGTGCTACCTGCGTCTGCGCAACGCGAACGCGCTGGAGAGTTTCTCGTACGAGGAAGCGAGCGTGCGCGTGTGGGCCGCTGGAAGGAAGGGTCCGAGATGACGGAGAAGCGATCCAGTCCCCCGACCCTTGCGGAGCGCCAGCGTCGGTTGCGAGGTGCGGGGCAGTCCGGAGAGAGCCGGCGCAGCGCGACGCTCGGGTTGGGGGACCCTCGTCATCGCAGGCAGCCGCAGACCGCGGAGCAGGCGGACCAGGCGTTCGACCCGCGCCAGTTCCGGGTGGGTCCGGAGCAGCGGCTACAGATCGAGTTGGTGAGCGGTAAGGTGTTGCGGGCGGCGCAGTCCGTCACAGACCTTCCCCCGCTGGCGCCAACGGCAGACGTGATAGACAAGATCAACGAACTCATGGCGGCCTTGCGAGAGGCCGGAAGCATGGAGGTGGATTAATGCCCCTCGGCATTGGTAGCGCCATTGGCGCCATCGGAGGCATCGCTGGCGGTCTCTACGGGTCCAAGAAAAAGAGCGACTACGCATCTCGCGTGAAAGCCGCGAACGAGCGCGCCCGGAAGAGTGCGCTGCGGTTCTACAAGAACCAGTCCGGTCAGGCCCTGGCCGACATGTCCGAGGCGTACCGCATGGCCTTGCAGGACATCCAGGGCGTGGGGCAAACCGCGAAGCTGGACATCCTGGGGCGGGGGAAGGCGCAGCAGGGCTCCAACACCCAGCACCTGATGAACACGGGGCTGTACAACACGACGGCGGCGGCGCAGTCCTCGAACCAGATCGCGAGCATGACGAACCGGGATCTCGGGTCGCTGGCGGAGCAGATCGCGCGGCTGCGGTCCACTACCCGGCTGGCGGGTGGTGGGGCGTTGGCGAACCTACGGGCGGGGATGATGCCGCAGGGTGTCGCGTTGCGCGGGTGGAGCCCGTACGCGGGGCTGGACAGCCCGGACTTCAACAGCTTCGGGGTGGCGGGTGCGGAACTCGGGAGTCTCTTGGGGCAGATTCCGTGGGGCAGCCTGTTCGGGGGTGGGTCGCAGCCGCAGTCGCCCGGCGCCGGTAGCTCCACTGGATTCCCGGGGATGATCTGATGCCGCGCATCGTCTCAGGGGCGGCCGGGCTGACGATAGGCACCGCCCAGGGCGCGGACGCTGGACCGCTGGCGGCGGGGCTGACGCGGGCCAGGGAGATCCGCGAGCGCGAGCAGAGCGCGCGGCTGGACGAGCGCCAGGTTGCCGGGCAGGAGCAACTCCAGAGCGCTCGGATGCAGGCGTACATGGCGCAGCGGGCGTTGGCCGAGCAGCGCCTGACGCAGGAGCGCGCCGAGCAAGAGATGGCGATGGCCTCTCAGATGGCCGAGCAGCAGGCGGCCACGGACTACTTCGAGGCGATGGCCGGGGAGTTCGGCCTGGCTCCGGAGGAGGCGGCGATCGTCGGGTCTCTGCCGGAGGATCTGCGGGAGCTGGAGCTGGTGCGGCTGCACGAGCAGCGCAAGGCCCAGCGGCAAGAGCAGGAGATGTCCGCGTGGGTCGAGCAGACCAGCGACCAGCTTCTGTCCATGGCCGAGTCCGGGTTCATCGACGAGGCTCTGGCTCAGACCACGCTCCAGATGCTCGCGCAGCCGGACGCCGACCCCGACCAGTTGCAAGAAGCACTGGCGGCGGTGCAGAAGAGCGTCACGGACAACACGCGGAGAGCGCAGCGCGGCGCCGCTCAGGATGGCGCCCTGACCGACCTGAAGGGCCGGCTCTCCGAGGACCCGACGAACGAGGATCTCCAGAAGCTGGCCATCGACGTGCAGAGCGGGCGCAAGTCGCCGCAGGATGCGCTGTTCGAGGCGCGGGTGCGGTCCGGGGACGGGGCGCGGGCGCTGGAGGAGATGGGGCTGAGCGCGGACGAGGCGATCCAGATGCGCTCCGAGCGGCAGCGGTCGAGCTTTGTGGACACTATGTCGCAGTGGCACCAGGGGATTCTGGGGCCGTACACCCCACCGGCTTCCGACCCGAGCGCGCCGGCTCCGCAGTCCATGAACTTCCCCGCGGCCAGTAGTGGCAATGCCGAGCCCTCCGGCGGGTGGGACGTGAGCAAGATCCCTGGGTCCAGCGAGAAGCCGCCGCCCGGTGGGCGCAAGGAAAAACTCGTCGCGCTGCGCGAAGAGTTGAAGAAGGCCGCGCCCGGCTTGAAGAAGGCCAAGAGCGTGGAGGAGGCCAAGGCGATGGTCGCCCAGATCCTCGGCAAGTACGGGTTCACGGAAGAGGAATTCGTGAACCTCCAGCGCCAGGAGTCGGAAGCCGGAGGCGGCACAGCCGGACAGCTCGGAAGGATGCTGGAGGTGAAGTAGGGTGCGCCTCCAGGACAACGGGGTTGGCGCCTACATCGACGGTCTCCTGTCGGTCTCGGGTGACCTGACTGGAGAGCCCGCGCGCGTGAGCAATTACGTGGACGCCGTGATGGAGCTTACCGGAGCGGACGCCCGATCCTTCCCGCGTAGGGTGTGGGAGGGTCTGCGCGAGAAACCCCGTGAACGGTACATCCCCTACGCGCCGGAGCGTGACAAGGCGTTCGATGAGTCGATGGCGGACGCGATGGCGGCGCTCGACCGACAGGAATTCGGGGACGGGCGGCCGGCCAGCCAGGAGCAACTGCGCCTCGTCAAGGAGCGCATGGAGGCTCTCGGGGCCAACCCGGTCTCCGGGGAACTGAGCGTCGCGGACTGGACGGCCGAGATCCTCCCGAGCGCGGTCAAGTTCGGGGGCGAGTTCCTGGCCGAGAGCCTGGTTGCCGGAGGGGTTGGCGGGGCGCTGGGGATGGCGCGGCGGGGCTCCAAGATCCGCGGCATGGTGGCGCTGCTCAAGAACTACGAGCGGACCAGCCGGCTCTTCAAGGCGGCTGCGATGGCTGGGCGCGGGGCCGGGATCGTGGGCCGGCACGTCGCGGCTGGGGAATTGGTGCCCCAGGCGTTCGGCGGGGAGGGGCATACCACCGAGCAGGCGCGGGGGCTGGCGGAGGCCGACTTCTTCGAGAAGCTGAAGCTCTCCGAGGACGAGGCCGGCGAGTTGCGGGCCGAGCTGGACGCGCGCGCCGAGGACATGGAGGGGATGTGGCCACAGGCGCTGCGGAGCCAGGTGTACGAGGCGGCTTCGGAGCTGGGGGTGCCGGGCTCGAAGCTGATGCGGGAGAAGGTGACGGGGCCGTTCCTGGCGTGGATGGGTGAGAAGCTGGGGGTGAGTGGCGGGTCGGCGGTGAAGGCGCTGAAGGGGGTTCTGAGGCGCGGCCAGGTGCATGCCCCGATCGGGGAGTTCCTGGAGGAGCGGGAGTCGGACCTCCTGCACGAGCTGGACGCTGCGGTGAGGGAGGGGCGGGCTCCGGACCTGGGCGAGGTGGTCCCCGGCAAGAAGCAGGCGGCTGGCGAGGCGATCGCGTTCTCGGTGCTGCCTGGGGGCATGGCGATCACCGGGACGGCAGTGGACGCCGCCCGGACGGCCCTGGCGAAGCTCCAGGGTGGGAAGGGGGAGACCGCGGCAGAGAAGCCCGCCGCTCCACCGACGGAACCCGAGCCGGCTGACACTGGTGCGGGGGGGGTCGAGGGCGAACCACCTTCCGGGGCGGCGGGCACCCCCACCCCCCTCAATGAGGGGGCCTCATTGGATGAGGGGGTGCCCGATGAGGGGGTGCCTCTGACATCGGATGTCAAGACTCTGACATCTCCCGTCAAGACGCCAGAGGCCCCTGAGAGCCCCCCTGCCGCGCCCGAGGCCGAGGCGGCCCCGGAGCCGGAAGACACGCTGGAGCGCGTCTCACGCGCCTGGGGGCAGCCGCTGGAGGAGGTGGAGGCCGAGACCGAGGAGCAGCAGGCCGCCGTGGGGCTGGGGGAGCGGCTGGGGGTCAAGGTGCGGATCGCCAAGGGCAAGGGCTTCGTCGGCGCCTCCCTGAAGCCCGGCGAGGTGTTCATCGGCGCCGACCAGGCGAGCCCGCTGGCGGTGCTGGACCACGAACTCGTCCATGAGTGGAGCCGGCGGACGGAGGGCAAGGAGCGGGACATCCTCGGGCTCTACCAGCAGGTGGACCGGGTGGACCCGGCCGGGCTGGAGCGGGCTCGAGCGGCCTACCGGGAGGCGTTCGGCGAGGAGCGGTACGACGCGCTGACGGCGGACCTCCAGAGCGAGGAGGCGCTGGCGCAGCGGGCGCAGGAGTTGTCGGGGTGGATCCAGTCGCTGCGGACCCCGGAGGGCGCGCGCACGCTGCGGCGGATCGCGCTGAACGAGCCGGGCGTGTTCCGGTCGTTGGTGGACGCGGTGAAGCGGATCCTGCGGCGGCTCGGCGTGGACGTGAAGACGTGGCAGGAGGGCCAACTGGAGCGGATCGGCGTGGACCTCCAGGGGCTGAAGGCGGCCCGCGTTCTGCACGAGGCGATCTCCTCGCTGGAGACGCTGCCGGTGCGGGAGGGGGCGGCGGGGGAGGCGCGGTTCGCGGCGGAGAAGGCGCGGATGCCGCGCCGTGGAGTGGACACCAACTGGGGGCGGGTGCGGACCGAGCATATAGAGAGTAAGCGCGGTGCGGGGCGCTTAGTCTTCCATGTCGAAGACAAGCAGATTGATCGTGTTACAGCTGGGATCCGCTTCGTCCCTGGTCCGGGGCTCAAGTCAGAGCCAGTAACGTCTGGCGGAGTGACAACGTATCGCTCAGTCCAGGGTGGTGATGGGCGATACATGGGCGAATTGGAGTTTCGGTCGGCAAGCCACGTTGGAGGTGGAGCGAACGTCACGGACTTTTACCGCACCGAGGAACAGGCGCGGTCCGCGCTGGCAGAGATGGTGCGCGATTACGGGCTGCCGACCGCCATGCTTCCAAAGGTTACTACTGCGTTCCCGCGCTCAAGCGCTGATGCAAGGTACAAGCCTGGCGTCATCGAGCGTCAGCCGGGGTGGCCGGGCGATGACCTTGAGGGGGCGCTCGAAACCCAAAACTTCGTCGATCAGATTACAGGCACGCTGCGGAACCTCAAGGCCGAGCACAAGAAGCCGTTGCCCCTCGGCCGCAAGGTGCCGGTTCGGGGCACGCCAATTACCGCGGAGGATGTTAGCTCGGGCCGCCTGGCTGCGCTTGTGGAAGAACACGGAGACTTTGGCCTACTGGTCGTGTGGAAGCGTGGGCGGCGACAGCGCATGATGGCGTCCGACTTCGCGCGCAACTACTCCCGCATGGTCTCAGGCGCCGAGGTGCGTTCCGGCGACTCTCTGCGTGGCGTTGAAGTGTGGACGCCGCCTGAGCGCGATGGCGACATCCGTTTCGCCGCAGCCCCGCCCACGGACAGCCCGGAGCGCCGCTGGTTCTCGGCGGTCGAGCGCGGGGTGGAGTCGCTGAAGGGCGAGACGTTCCTGCCGGGGCAGTTGGACGCGCAGTTGCGGAAGCAGCCGGGGGTGACCGAGGAAGAGCTGGAGTACCTGGACTGGAAGGGGCTGGTGGCCGACCGCAAGCGCAAGCGGATCACCAAGGCGGAGGCGCTGGAGTGGGTGCGGGCGCACCGGGTGGGGGTGGAGGAGAAGGTGCTGGGGTCGCCGGAGAAGACTACGTATGACCCGGAGCGGTGGTACGTGTTCGACTACCGCCAACCAATGCCGGGGGCTCCGGCTCACGGCGAAACCGTCGCGGACTACGCTACCGCGGAGGAGGCGTTGCGCCACATCAACGGCTCATCCAGGCTGTTCTTGGACTACGCGCAGGGCAAGGATCTCGCAGCGCAAGAGGCGGCAGAGCCCAAGTACCCCGACTACCAGCTCCCCGGCGGCTCCAACTACCGGGAGCTGCTGCTGACGCTGCCGTATACAGAAGGCGGCGGGTGGGAGATTACCACGCGAGCGGACGGCAAGTTTGTTCTGCGCCGGCCTGACGGCTCACTATACACAGGCCCCAGTGGAGACGTTGCGTACTGGAGCAACATCACGGCGGCACAGGCGGCCCTGGCGTTCCACACCAAAAGCGTCGGCGCCTTCACCGGCGGCCACTACGGCGAGACGCCGAACGTGCTGGCTCACGTGCGCTTCAACGAGCGCGAGACGGCGGACGGGCAGCGGGTGGTGTTCGTGGAGGAGATACAATCCGACCTCCATCAGGAGGGGCGGAAGAAGGGGTACGCGGGTCCGCCATCGGCTGCCGCGCCGTCGCTGGAGTGGGACGAGAGGCTTGCTGGGGAGTGGTGGGTTGGCAGTGACGCGGCTGGTAACGACTGGTCTGTGGACCTCATCCACCAGCCAGCGAACGATGCGCTAGATCATCAGTATCGCCTCACAGAGCCAGGCACTGGCCGAGCGTCTTACCACGAGTCCCTTGCCGCCGCGCAGGCACGGGCGGCTTCGGACTCCGCTAACACTGCGCGGGCGTCTGCCGTCCCCGACGCCCCGTTCAAGCAATCCTGGCCGACGCTGGCGCTGAAGCGGGTCTTGAAGTGGGCTGCGGATAACGGGTTCGAGGGCGTGGCGTGGACCACTGGGCGGCAGCAGGTGGAGCGGTACGAGACGGCGTACCGGCAGGCGGTGGACGAGATCGGGTGGACGCGCATCCGTGACGAGATCGTGGTGTCCGCCGTGAAGGGTGGGCAGAGCGCCGCCGAGTTCCGCGCGGACGAGCGCGGGGTCATCACGCAAGGCCCCGGCGGTGAAGCGGTCGGCGAGACGCTGGAGTCGCTGGTCGGCAAGGAGATCGCCAAGCGCATCCTCTCGGAGGACTCCGGCTCCGTCTCCGGCGACAATCTCACCATCGGCGGCGCCGGCATGGAGGGCTTCTACGACAAGATTCTGCCGGCCGCCGCGAACAAGCTCGGCAAGCGGTACGGGGTCAAGGTCGGCAGGACGGAGGTGCCTACGGAGAAGGGCAGTGTTGGGGGAGGTGTCCCGGCACGGTATCCCGACAGAGAAACCGTCCACCACCTCCCCATCCCGCCCGCGATGGCCGAGGCCGTGAAGGCGGCGGGCTTCTCCACCTTCGCGCCCAAGTTCGCCGCCAAAGGCGGGCGCGTCCCCGTCCCGCGCGGCGCGCTCCCCGCCATCGAGTCCGCCGCAGCCTCCGGCGTGACCCCGCGCCCGGACCTCGCCATGCCGTCCGTGGACCCGGCGTTGCGCACGCTGACTCGGATGGCCGACATCATCCGCGACATCCTGCACAAGCCGGGTGTCCGCACCAACGCCGAGGCCCGCGCGCTGGCCGAGACCGCGCTCCACGCGAACTTCGGTGGCGTGAAGGAGTACCTCATGCGCAAGACGCGAGAGGCTCCCGACCAGAGCGTGCAGGTGCTCAACCAAGTGGAGGTGATCGCCATGCGGCTGATCGCCAACACCGTGGGCCAACGTGCGCTCCAGACCGGCTCCGAGGCGGACCTGATGGAGTCGATGCACGTCTACACCGCCTACCGGGAGTCTGGCACGGAGGCAGCCCGATCCCTCCAGGCCCGGCGCGAGGCCATCGACACCGAGACCACCGCCCAGCTCGCAATGGCGGACATCATCGCCCGCCCCACCGTGCGCACGCAGAAGGAGCTGGAGCGGCTCGACCGCGAGCGCCGCGAGGCCGGCGTCAGCGATGCGCGCCGCGACGAGATCGGGGCCGAGATGCAGGCGCTCCTGGCTGCGGAGGCGAAGAAGCTCCCGAAGCTGCTCAAGGCGCTGCGTCGCAACGGCATCGACCCCACCGCGATCGTACTCTCGGACTTCGCGGACCCGGTGACTGCCAGCCGCATCCGCCGCATCGTCTCGACCACCCGCGCCAGCACCGGGGACAAGCTCTCCGAGTGGTACATCTCCAGCATCCTCTCCGGCCCGTACACGCAGTGGCGCAACATCCGGGGCAACGCGGTGAACGTGGGCGTGTCGCTGTACGTGCAGCGCGTGGTGGAGGCGTCGATCAACACGGTGGTCCGCGCCCCCAACGCGCCACAACTCGGGGAGCTGCGGGTCATGGCACGCGCCCAGGGCGCCGCGATCGCCGAAGCCGGCCGCCGCTTCCTCATGGCCTACCGCACCGAGTCCTCCACGGCGATGAACAAGGACATGGAGGACCGGGTGTCCAAGTGGATGGAGCGCCAGTCGGGGCCAGCCATCGGAGGTCCGATCGGGCGTGGTCTGCGCGGGGTCTCGCTCACCTCCCTGCTCGCGTTCGATGAGGCGTTCAAGGGCTACATCGAGACCGTGGAGCAGTACGCGCTAGCCTACCGTAAGGCCAAGGGCGAGGGCCGTAAGGGACCGGAGGAGACGTTCACGCGCATGAACGAGCTGGTGTCCCTCGGGGACCCCGAGATCGTCTCCGGCGCCGAAGCATCCGCGCTCTACCTGACCTTCCAAAACCCCTTTGAGGCGGGCTCGCTACTCCAGAAGTTCGAGGACGCGATCGGAACCCTGCGGCGCAAGGGAGACCCGCTCGGGATCCCCGGTCCGGGCACCATGTTCTTCACGTTCATCAAAACCCCGATGCGGCTTCTGCTCGCCGCGCTGCGCCGCTCGCCGCTGGCCTACCTGTCGATGATGTCCAACGCCTCGGGCCTGCTGCGCGCCGGGCACAAGTGGAAGGGCGGCAAGGCGCAGATGGTCACGGACATCGCCGACTCCATCATCGCCACGGGGCTCGGGCTGGTGGTGCTCGGGTGGCTCGAGGACGGGGACGACGACGACCCGATCATCACGGGCTCGCCGGCCGAGAACTTCGGGGAGCGCCAAGTTCAGTACGGAGCCGCCCCGCCCTACACCATCCGCATCAACGGGAAGCGCGTCAGCTACCGCCAGATTGACCCGCTCTCCAACGCGCTCGCGATCACCGTGGACGCCGCCAACAAGTGGCGCCAGGCCACCAAGGCCGGGGACCCGGACGCCGAACTCAAGGCGTCGGTGGAGCTGTTCCGTACAGTGTATGAGCACATGAAGGACGCCACCTACCTCCAGGGGCTCCAGGATCTCCAGCGCCTGATCGAGTACCGCAGCGCCCCGGCGGCGGCGGACACGCTCGCGAACTACGTGACCGCCTACGTGCCCAACATCATCAAGCAGCCAATGCGGATGACGGACGAGCACCTTCGCGAGGAGCGGGCGCGGCGTTTCGAGGACGCGGGATGGGCGGGGATGCTGCGTAAGGAGGTGGCGCGCGGCATCGCCCCAGGCCACGCGATGCAGGCCCCCGCGAAGCGCGACCTCTGGGGCCGGCGCATCGAGCGCGGCCAGCCGTGGGCGTGGAACCCGCGCGGGTCGTGGATGGCCAACGTGGTGCAGCTCGCCGCCGAGCCGCTTCACGAGCCCGAGGGCGGCCCGAACAAGCTCGACCGCATGCTCTTGCACTGGAACGAGAAGGTTGCCAGCCAGCCGGTTGGCGGCGCTCTCAAGCCCTTCAACACGCAGCCGCCGAGCTACCACTACACCGAGGACGGGAAGACCAGGTACTGGGACGAGGAGGAGTTCGAGGAGTTCGTGCGTGACTCGGGCCAGGCGGCGCTGGAACGCATCCTGTCCATGCCGCTCAACTGGGACGACCCGACCGAGAAGGACATCGCGCGCGTGCATGCGGCGGTCCTGGCTGCGCGCAGGCCCGTGCGTAGTCGTCTCAAGGCCGCCCGCAAGAGGGAGGGTCGCTGATGCCCAAGCAGTCCTACGCCAGCCAGTACGCCACCCGCGTGATCCTCGGCGCGGGGATGACGGACGGGAAGTTCCTGATGGTCACGGCGACGACGCTGGGGGCCGCCCAGACGCTGCACGTCCACTCGCGCGGTGCTCGCTTCGAGCGCCTCCGGGTGGACGCCTGGAACAACACCGGGACAGCCGCCGACCTGCACTTGCAGTGGGTCGGGGTCGCCAGCCCCAACGATGAGGTGGTGTTCTCGGTGCCTGCCAAGGCCGGCCCCATCGCCATCGTGCCCGACTGGCTCCTGGTGAAGGGTGGCGCGGTGAAGGTTTACACTCCTGGTGGCGCCAACGTCATCAACCTGTATGTGGAGGCGTCGGAGCAGGACTGATGCGCAGGCGCAGAGCACACAACGTCACGCTGGACGTGCTGGGAGCCGAGGAGGCGGGGGCTGCCTCGGCGTCCGTGGCGGCGCATGAGGCGGCTCACGACCACACCAAGCTCCACACGCAGGGGACGGACGCGGGCCTAGACACTGGCGGGCCGAACGCGGTGACGGCCGCGACGATCACGGCACACCACGCAAGCACGGCGAACCCTCACTCGGTCACGGCGGCCCAGGCGGGAGCGGACCCTGCTGGCACGGCTGCGGCCGAGGTGGCGACACACAATGTTGCCAACCGCCACGTCGACCACTCGGCGGTCCAAGTGGCGACGAGCGCCACGAGCGGCCTCAATGGCGGGGGCGACTTGACCGCGACGCGCAACCTCGTCTTGGACGCGAACCGGCTCACGGCGGGCGCCGCTTTGAACTTCGTGAACGACCGCCTCGTGTATTACGAGGACGCCGGGGCCACGACGAAGAAGATCGCGCCCGCGAAGCTCATCAACGACCCGGGCACGACGGTCACGGACATCTGGAGCGGCTCCAAGATCACGGCGCAGCTCGCCGGCAAGGCGCCCACCATCCACACGCACGCGGCGTCGGAGGTCACTTCGGGCACGTTCGCAGACGCCCGTATCGCGGCCTCGAACGTCACGCAGCACCAGGCGTCCATCAACCACAACGCGCTCTCGAACTACGTCGCGGACCAACATGTCGCGCACTCGGGGGTGAGCATCTCGACGCCGGCCGCGTCGGGCCTGTCGGGCGGGGGGACGATCGCCGCCACGCGCAGCCT
>JBFILE010000002.1:0-35630 GCA_041599855.1 Thermoplasmatota archaeon | reverse complement strand
CCACCGACATCACCACCCCCGACACCCTCACCGAAGGCCAGGAGGTCATCGTGACCACCGCCGCCGGGACCATCGAGGGCCCCTTCACCGCCGGGCTTCTCTTCGAGGACGGGAACGGAAACCTCACGGTCACCACGAGCGCCCCCGGGCATCCGACCGAGTGGACCCCCTTCGACGCCATCCGAGTGGCCGCCTGAGGGGAGTCTCCCCTCTCCCCTGAGAAATCTTGGGGGAGAGGTTGACTCTTGAGCGTCAAGCGTGTATGGTTACACCTATGAGCAGCCACCGAGTCACCATCACCACCGCCACCGAGACCTGGAAGGACGCCTTCCAGGTGAAGCAGGGCCCCGCCGCCCTGGCCCCAGTCATCGCCCTCCAGCGCCGCATCGCCGCCCGCCTGGGCCTGGCCCGGGGTATCGACCTCCAGATTACCGAGGTCACCCACGAGGGCCGCGGGGCCATCATGGTCACCCCCTCGGGCGAGACCGTCACGGTCACCCCCGCCTGAGGGGAGTGTCCCTTTCCGTCAAGCACGCCCCCTCGCGCTTAACGGAAAGGCACACTGAGCGCAGGGGGCCAGCGGCACGGCTCGGTACGAACACGCACCGGCGTAGCTACCAGATGCACTACGGGGCACGGCTCGGTACGAATATGCACCGGCGTAGCTACCAGATGCACTACGGGGCACGGCTCGGTACGAATATGCACCGGCGTAGCTACCAGATGCACGTGGGCCCCGAGGCACCCCCGCGCTTGACGGAGAGGTACACTCTCCCCCATGGCCGATTCGACCAGGGTAGCGGGCTACGTCCGCCTCAGCCGCGAGACCGACTCCTCCACCTCCCCCGAGCGTCAACGGGCCCTCATCGCTGGACTATGCCAGGCCCGAGGGTGGGAGCTTGTGGATGTCTTCGAGGACCTCGGGCAGAGTGGGGGCTCCACGGACCGCCCCGCCCTCCGCCGCCTTAGGGCCCGCCTCGGCGAGTTTGACGCCGTGGTCTTCTGGAAGCTCGACCGCCTCGCCCGCTCCGTGGGGGACTTCGCCACGATGGCCCAGGAGGCCGAGAGGGCCGGGACCGCCCTCGTGAGCGCTACGGAGCCGATCGACATGACCACCCCTATCGGGAAGGCCATGGCGGGCGTGGTCTCGGTCTTCGCTGAGCTAGAGCTATCGACCATCCGCGAGCGTATCCGGGCAGGGCAGGCCGCCCTACTCGCCACGGGCCGATGGAAGGGCGGGGCGCGCCCATTCGGATGGAGGCCGACTCCTCACCCCTCGGGGGCGGGCCATTGGCTCGCACTCGACCCCGTGGAGGCCCCCATCCTCCGAGAGGCCATCGAGCGAGCGCTCTCGGGGGCGTCCCTCCAGAGCGTGGCCGAGTGGCTCAATGCTGAGGGCGTCCAGAGCGCCCAGAAGGGGCGGGCATGGTCCAGGACCGCCATCCGCCACATGCTCACCCGGAAAGGCCTCCTAGGGCACGCCACGAGGGACGGGGGCACGGTCTTCGGAGATGATGGCCTCCCAGTGCTCGCAGCGGAGCCCCTTCTCGATCGCGAGACCTTCGACCGCCTCCAGGCGGCCGTGAGCGTCCGACGCCGGAGGGCTACGAGCGGGGAGCGCCCCTACCTCGCTGGCCTGGCATTCTGTGCCCATTGTGGGAATAGGCTCTGGTCGAAACCGCGCCATAGAACCCTATCGAGCGGGGAGCGAGTGACCGATAGACTCTTCCAGTGCTCCGCCCCGAAGGCCGCCGATTACACAGGGCCACCGTGCCCAGGGTGCGCCATTCTGGCCGACCGCCTCGCCGCCGAGGTCGAGCGCCTCTTCCTGGGGACGTTTGGCTCCTGGGATGTCACGGAGAGGATTGAGACCACGGACGAGCGCTCAGAGGACCGCGCCGACCTCCTGGCCGCCCTGGACGACCTGGGGGCCTCCCTGGTCGGCATCCGGTCGGAAACGGCCCGCCGCGCCATCCTGGGCCAGATTGAGGCTCTAGACGCCCGCCTCCTGGCACTAGGACCCGCCATTCCTCCCTCCGTGGCCTTCAGGGCGACAGGGGAGACCTTCGGGGAGGTCTGGGCCGCCTACGGGCCAGCGGAGCGGGAGAAGCTCCTCCGGGAGGCCGTGGGGGCCATCTACGTCTCGAAGGCCTCGGACCGCTCAGGGAAGGCGGAGGGGAGGGTACGATTCGAGGCCCCCTGAGTGGAAATAAACCTTGGAGTTATCCAACCATTTCGCTGCGAAGCGAGCCCATCCCACCCTCAGTGAGAATCGGAACCGCTCAGAGTGGTGGAGGGGAGGCTTCCGGAACGCCCATGGAACACCCATCTACCAGGGGCTTAGCAAACGGGCACCCCCATCTACCAGGGGCGTTCCAAGAGTTCCATGTTTAGCGTTCCTCCTATAGCTATGTAGAAGAAGAAGACCACAAGAGCAATAGAGAACACCGAGTTTGTGGAACTTCCGGAACGCGCGGAACACGCCGCCACTCTTCTCGCCGTGAGAACCCCCCGCCCCTGGTCCCGTGAGCACGGGGGGCCCACACTATACAAGGGGGGAGAGTGCCCTCCCTCTGGCAGGTTGCCCCCATGCAGGACCGCACGCTGGGCCCCTCTCCCCCACCGCTCTCGGCCCCTCCAGGGTCAAGCCCTCACGCCTCTGCCCTGGAGGGCCACCACCATGGGACTACCCCTTCCTCGTCCCTGCATCGTGTGCCAGCGCCTCACGCGCCCGGGAGAGCCACGATGCCAGGCCCACGCCATCACCCGCTCCCCCTCCCTCCGTAGGCTGGCCCGGGCATCCACTCCCCCCGGTACACGTACCCCGTGCGCCTCGTGTGCGAAGCCACTCCCCCCTCGCGAAATCGAGTGGGATCACCGCATCCCCCTATGGGCAGGTGGTCTCGATACCTTCTCGAATCTGCAAGCGCTTTGTGAAGCGTGCCACGCCCGTAAGACCCTCAGCGACCTACGCGAGCATCGACCAGGGTAGGGGGCCTGCGCCTACCCGCACGCACGCACGCTCCGGCAGAAGTTCGGAGCAGGGGGCACCCTTCCTCACCCTGGTACCCCTAGACACGCGGCCCTAGTGTGAGTCGATCTTTGACTCTTGAAGTGCCAGAAATCGCACAAGCCCCCCGGAGATAGCCGATGGAGTACCTCACGCTCATGCTCGAACAGATGGAGCGAGACCTCGAAGCAGGGGCCGCCCGGTGGCACCCTTGCACGAGGTGCGCCCATCCGTTCCTCACCGTCCGCCCCGAGGGGAAGCGAGGACGGTGGCCCCTGAGGTGCAGTACATGCCCGAAGAAGGCCCCACGCGCCCCACGCGCCCCGGAGCAGCGGGCGTGCGAGAGGTGCGCCACGCCCTACACCCCGCCGCCGAGGGGGGGTCACTCGCGCTTCTGCACTCGGGCGTGCGCCGCCGCCACTCGTATCGAAGCGAAGCCCCAGCGCTCCGTGGAATGTCGTGAGTGCTCCGCCGTCTTCGGGGCCCCCCGTGGGTCCGGCCCCGTGGCCTACTGCGCCCCCGAGTGTAGGCGGGCCGCCATCAACCGCTACCGCAGAGAGACGGGCCTCAACTCCCGTAGTGGGACGGCCCGCCGCGCTCGTGAAGCCGGAGCCTTGACCGACGACCATACCCACGCTGAGCTTCTCGACTCCTGGGAGGAGCGGGAACTCTTCGTGTGCGTCCTCAACGGGCCCGACTGTGAAGGTGCGCCCGAGACCATGGAGCACCTCATCCCGCTCTCTCGCGGAGGTGACCACACCGTGGGCAACCTCGCTCCAGCGTGCACTAGGTGCAACTCCCAGAAGACCGACCGCACCCTGGAGGAGTGGCATCACCATGTCCAGACCCTCCGCGAACCCTCAAGGTAACGCCACCGTCCGCCCGGCCACCACCGAGGTGGACCACGCCGCCCCGTTCACCCCGCCCGCACCGCCCGCCGGTCTGAACACTCACGCCCGCCGCATCTGGGCCGAGGTCTGGGACGCTGGCCGCGAGGCCTACAACGAGAAGACCGACGCCGCCGTCATCGAGCGCTACGCCGAGATGACCGCCCGCCGCTCCGCCCTCCTAGCCACCCTCGAATCCGAAGGCTGGACGGTCCCGGGCTCCCAGGGCCAGCTAGTCGCCCACCCCGCCGCGAAGCTCCTCGACTCCGTGGACTCGAAGCTCCAGGCCCTCGAAGACCGCCTAGGCCTGAACCCCGAGGCCCGCCTCCGCCTCGGCATCGCCACCGTGGAGGGCCAGAGCAAGCTCGCCGCATTCCTCGCCGCCGACTAGATCGGGACCCCGTGAAGTACCTCTCCTTCTTCCTCCTCGCCTTCTTGCCCGTGGTAGCTCACACATGCTACCCCGAGAGCGAGAAAGGTGTAAGGTTCAACCTAGCCCCGACCGAGGGGCAGGCCCCGGGAACGGTCTTCACTGGTACCGACTACTGGGGCCGCGGCCCCCTCGGAAACTCCGCCATCGAGCAGCGCGGCGGTCGCTCCGTCCTCGTGGTCACCGAGTCCGGGACCCTCCGCTCGGGCCGCGTCACCGCCGCCGGGACCGTGAAGCTCGGGGCGTATGGCGTCTACTCGCGCATCATCACCCGGGACGCCCTGGAGCCCCCCTACGAGTTCGGAGGGGATATCCTCATCCGCTCCCGCCTGGACCGTGTTTGGATCGAGACCGAGCAGCGGGAGCCAACGTGGAAGTGGGGCGTCAACTTCCACCCCGCCTTCGTGGACGAGGATAATAACATCGTCTCGGGCTTCGCCCCTAACGGCAAGGACCGCTGGAGCGCCTCGGGCCAGATCAATGGCCCCTACGGCATCGCCCGGGCCTACACCTACCTCCCCACGGGCTTCGACCACGACGCTCAGCTAGGCGAGTGGCATACCTTCCGCCTGGTCGTCCCGAGTAAGGGGCACCACATCATCTACTGGGATGGCGTGAAGGTCTACGAGGTCATCGAGAAGCTACCGGGGGCCCCGTGGTGGGATCGCCCGCTCCACGCCGGGCTCCGCCTGGATTTCTATGACTTCGAGCTTCGGAACCTCTACACCCTCGAACACCTCGGGCACTCCTGACACTTAAGAGTCAAGAGCCCCCACCGCCCCCACCCCGAAAGGACCCACCAAGATGGCTGGACAGCCCTCCACCGCCGGGGCGAATATCGCCCTGGACGCTATGAGCGGTCGTGCAACGCAGACCGCCCGCACCATGTACCTCGCGCTCCTCACCGCAGCGCCGACCGACGCCACGAGCATGGCGACGATGGCCGAGCTTGCCACCCCAGGTGTAAGCGGATACAACCGTCAGACCGTGGCCTTCTCCGCTCCGACTGGCGACCCTTCGAGTTCCTCGAACACGGGCGCTATCACCTTCGGCCCCTTCACCGCCGACCTAGCGAACGTTACCCATATCGCTCTCGTGTCGGCTTCGACAGGCACCGCCGGAGACCTCCCCTTCTACTGGACCGCCGACGCCGCGAAGGACCCCGCTAACGGGGACTCCATCACGATCGCCGCTGGCGCTCTCGTCATGACCGGCGACTGATTCCCTCGGAAGGATTCCCCCCGTGCGTATGTTCATTACCGGGAGCACGGGCACGGGGGGAGTCCTCGGGCCTATCGCTCTCGATCCGCCCTACCCCACCGACCCGGACACTGGACTCCCCTCGACCTTCGCCTACCGCCCGGACCCCATCCGCCCCGACGTGGCTATAGCAGGCCCCTACACGTGCGCCCCGCTCAATGGGCGCGGTAACCGTCTGCACTTCCTCGTTATCGCTCGGGACCTCGTGGCCGCCCCCGCCGGGACATACGACCTCGGGGACCCCACGAGCCCCGCAGACATGGCCCGTGTTATCTCGAAACCTGAGGAGCGCACCCTCGAAACTACGTTCGACGCAGCGCGAAACACGTTCCGGGATATGACAGTGCTAGGGGTCTCCCGCTGGGTCCTCGTTAATGAGCCGACCTTTGCCGCCCGATTCGACGGGGTGCCCACCCTTCTGTTCTAACGGAGCGACCCCGTGCCCACCGTCACCGACAACTTCAACGCCTACACCCTAGGGAGCACCCTTGCGAGTGCAGCCCCGGGAACGTGGGCGGTCTGGGCTCAGTCGGGGGGCGTCGCCACTCTCGACACTCATAACACGCACTCTGACGGCACCAACGTGGTGGACATGTCCACCGTGGGGTCCTCGTGGGCCATTCACCAAACCGCCCAGGCCGTGGCCGACCACGCCGCCTCTCTCGATGTCTTCGTGGACACCGAGAGCAGTGACACGAACATTGCTGGGCAGCAAGGCGGCCCTATCGTTCGAGGCTCCGCCTCCTCGATGGGGGCGGGCACCTTCAACGGGTACCTTGCAGTACTAGAGCGGACCTGGGTCCAGGAGATCAAGGTTCAGATTTACCGGGTGGACGGAGATGTCCCCACCCTCTTGGCCTCCAGCGCTCTCATCCCCCTCGCAGACCTCGGTATCAATAACTGGCGGACCGATACGGGTTCCGCCGCGACTGTACGCCTAGAGGCTTCGGGCTCCACCCTTACGGCCTTCCTCAATGGCGTGGAGAAGGTCTCGACCACCGACTCCACCTACCCTTCAGGTACGTGGACGGGCTTTCGTCTGACGCGTAACTACTCCTCGCTCTACTCTCAGCCCTTCGTAGACAACTTCACCGCCGAGGAGCTAGCAGGAGGGGGCCCCACCTCCCACCCGCTCACCGCCTCGGGCGACCTGACCACCTCGGGCTCCGCCGACATCGTGGCCTCTCGCCCGCTCGCAGCATCCGGCGACCTCGCCACCTCGGGCACCGCCGCCCTCGTGACAGAGCGCCCGCTCACCGCCTCCGGCGACCTCACCACCTCGGGCACCGCAGCGCTCGGCACCTCCCAGGCGGTAGCAGCATCCGGCGACCTGACCACCTCGGGCACCGCCTCCGTGAGCGCTGAGCGTCCGCTCTCCGCCTCGGGCTCGGTCTCGGCTACCGGGGCCGCCACCCTGGACCGGACCGCCCCGCTCACCGCCTCGGGCAGCCTCACCGCCTCGGGCTCGGCCGCCCTGGTGATCGACGGGGCCGCCACCGAGCACTTCCTCACCGCCTCAGGCGGGGCCGTATTCGGAGATTCCGCCACCCTCCGCCAGGTGCACGCACTCGCCGCCTCCGGGGACCTGACCGCCTCGGGCTCCGCCACTCTCGTGGCCTCTCGCCCGCTCACCGCGTCCGGGGCCCTGGCTACCGCCGGAGCGGCCACTCTCGTGGCCTCTCGCCCGCTCACCGCCTCCGGCGACCTGACCACCTCGGGCTCCGCTACCTTGAGCCTAGGGGCAGCCCCGCTCATCCTGGCCGCATCTGGGGCGTTCACCGCCTCGGGCTCGGCCGCAATCACCGCCGCCCGCTCGCTCCTGGCCACCGCCACCGCTACCTTCGGGGGCTCCGCCGTCCTCGGCCGCCTGGCCCCCCTCGGGGCTTCGGGGGCTTCGACGCTCGGGGGCTCCGCATCCCTGGCCCTCCTGGCCACCCTCGCATCGCTGGGGGCCGTGACGTTTGGGGGCTCGGTCTCCCTCCTAAGCGTGCTCTGGGCCATCCTCAAGGTGGAGGGCCCGCTCCCTGGGCCCGTGGTCCAGGAGAGCAAGCGCTCCGCCGATGTCACGCCCGCCGGGCCGTCCTTCGTAGTGTCCCCCGCCGCCTGAAAGGCCCGCCATGCAGTTCCCCGCCACCTCCATCGAATATCGCCGCTGGAACGTGGTGGGGACCGCTGACCCTACGGGGGGCTCGGTCTCCGTGGCCCTGACCGCCACCGATGAGGCCCCGGTCTCGTGGGTACCAGGGGCGTGGGAGGGTACCGCCGTGGAGCTCCCTAACGAGACCTTCCGAGCCACCGCCGTCTTCCTCTTCGGCTCGGGGGCCCTGGCAAAGCCCCCCGGGGTTTACGCCGTATGGGTCCGCGTCACCGCCGCCCCGGAGGACTTCATCCGCCGGGTAGGCCACCTCACTCTGACCTGACCGCCGAGGGGGCGGCCCCCTCATGCTCCTACCCATCACCTCAGGAGAGTCTCGGGCCGACCGTGTTATCAGGTTCATCGAGACCTTTATCACCCTCGGAAAGTCGCACCTCGGGCAGCCCTTCATCCTGGAGCCCTGGCAGCGGGACGTTATCCATGACATCTACCGCGTGGGCCCGGGGGGCCGCCGGAAGCACCGCTCCTACCTCCTCGGCCTCCCCCGTAAGAACGGCAAGAGCCAACTCGGCGCAGCGCTCGCCCTCTACCACCTCATCGCCGACCCTGCCGACTCGGCCCCCGAGGTCTACTCGGCCGCCGGAGACCGTGAGCAGGCTCGCCTGGTCTTCACCGAGGCCCGCCGCATGGTGGAGTCCTCCCCGGACCTCCTGGCCGTCTGCAAGGTGTACCGGAATGAAATCCTCTGCACCATCAACGGGGGCAAGTACAAGGCCGTCAGTGCTGACGCCGGGCTCCAGCAGGGTCTGAATCCGTCCTTCGTGGTCTTCGATGAGTACCACGTCCACAAGAATACCGACCTGTACGACGCGATGACCATGGGCTCGGGGGCCCGTAACGAGCCTCTCGTCCTGACCATCACCACCGCTGGCTTTGACCTGGAGAGCCCCCTCGGGCTCCTCTATCAGCATGGCAAGGCCGTGCGATCGGGCGAGTCCGACGACCCCTTCATGGGGATGACGTGGTACGGGCCCGACGACGCCGAGGAGTTCGACCCGCTGGACGAAGACCTCTGGCGCTTGTGGAACCCGGCCAGCTTCATCAACTACGACGACCTCCGCGCCACCGCTCAGCGGACCGGCGGGAACGCTGCGTTCATCCGCTACCGCCTCAATGGGTGGACCTCGGCGGAGTCCGCTTGGCTCCCCTCGGGGGCCTGGGCGAAGTGCGAGGACCTCACCCGCCGCCTCGAAGATGGGGACGAGGTGGTCTTCGGATTCGATGGGGCGTGGAAGGGCGACTCCACCGCCCTCGTGGCCTGTCGCCTCGAAGACCTCCACCTCGAAGTCCTCGGACACTGGGAGGCCCCGCTCGGTGATCCACACTGGCGTACCCCGATCGAAGACGTAAAGGCCCGCATCCGCGAGCAGGCCCGCCGCTTCCGTCTCCGTGAACTCGCCGCCGACCCGTACCGCTTCGAGCAATCCCTCATGGAACTCGCAGAGGAGGGGCTCCCCATCGTGGAATACCCCACGAACGCCCCCGCCCGTATGGTGCCCGCCACCACCGCCTTCTACGAGAACGTCCTAGAGCAGAAGCTCTCCCATACCGGGGACGCCGCCCTCTCTCGCCATATGGCGAACGCCATCCTCAAGGAGGACGCACGAGGCGGCCGCATCACGAAGGACTCGAAGATGTCCTCGAAGAAGATCGACCTCGCCGTGGCCGCCGTAGTGGCCCATCACCGCGCCATCGCCTACCGCGAGGAGGAGGAGCCCGAGGCCCGCCTCGTCCTCCTCTAACTGCCCTGAGGAGGGCCACTCCATGGACTTCCGCTCAATCGTTCGCCGTATCGCAGGCTTCGCCACTCGCTCGGTCTCATGGGATACAACCGACGCCCTGGACCTCTTCGGCCGCCGTGGCTCGAAGTCCGCCGGGCAACTCATCACCCCGGACTCGGCGCTCTCCATCATGGCCGTGTACGCCGCCGTGCGAATCATCGCCGAGGGCATGGGCTCGCTTCCTGTCCACGCCTACCGCAAGGACGCCGCCGGAGACTTCTCGGTCAAGATGCGGACTCAACCGAAGTGGCTGGAGATGCCGAATCGCGGTCTCGCTCTGTGCTGGCAGGACATCCTGAGTCAGTCTCTGACGAGTCTCCTCCTCAGGGGTAACGCCTACCTCTTCATCTGGCGCGACAAGTTCGGACAGGTCACCTCGCTCGAAGTGCTCGACCCCGACGCCGTGGCCGTGCGCCGGGAGGGGGGCTTCATCATCTACAACATCGCAGGCCGGGACCACACCTCGGACTCAGTGCTCCACGTGCGCGGCCTCGCCCTTCCGGGCAGCCTGGTGGGGCTCGACCCCATCTCACACGCCGCCGCCACGATGGGGACCGCCCTCGCCGCCCAGGAGTACGGGGCCAACTTCTTCGAGAACGCCTCCCTCCCCTCCGGCTTCATCGGAGTCCCGGGCAACCTCTCGGACGTGGGGGCCACGCTCATCCGCAAGGCCTGGGACACCCTCCATTCAGGCGTGGAGAACGTGGGCACGGTCGCCGTGCTCACCGAGGGAGCAGAGTTCAAGCCCCTCGCCCTCTCCCCTGAGCAAACTCAGTTCCTGGAGACTCGCCAATTCAGCGTGCAGGACATTGCCCGCCTGTTCGGCCTCCCGCCGCACGTGCTCGCCGATTCCTCTAACTCGACCTCGTGGGGCTCCGGCCTCGCCGAGCAGAACACCGCGATGAGCAAGCTCACCTTCACCCCGTGGGCCAAGCGCCTAGAGGTGGCCTTTACCCTGCTCCTCCGCTCCGAGGGCCCGCCCCGAGCGAACGCTAACACCTTCATCCGTATCCATCTCGAAGGCTTCGAGCGTGGCTCCTACTCGGACCGCATCGAGACCTACGCCGCCGGAATCACCGCTGGCATCTATGACCCCGACGAAATCCGGAAGTGGGAAGACCTCCCGCCGATGACCCCGGAGCAGCGGGAGAAGCTCAAGCCTCCCCCACCCCCCACCCCGCCGCCGTCGTCCGAGGGGGACGCCGCCGACTCCGACGAGGAGACCGACTCATGACCACCCTCGAACGCCGCACGTTCCTAGAGCCCGTGGGCCTCGAAGTCCGCGCCGATGGCGGGAAGCTCATCGCCCACGGCCTGGGCATCGTGTACGGCAAGCGCTCGCGCGACCTCGGAGGCTTCGTGGAAGAGGTCCAGTTTGGGGCCGCTACGAAGACGCTCGCCGAGGCCGATATTCGCGCCCTGGTGAACCATGACGTAAACCTCCTCCTGGGCCGCTCTGGCTCGGGCACCCTCCGCCTCGAAGAGCGCGCCGAGGGCGTCCCGTACTGGATCGACCTCCCCGATACGACCCTGGGCCGCGATACCGCGAAGCTCCTGGAGCGCGGGGACTACCCCGGTAGCTCCTTCTGCTTCCGGTCGATTGAGGACGATTGGGGCGAGACCGAGGACGGCCGCCCGCTCCGCACGCTCATACAGTTCGCCATTCGGGACATCGGCCCCGTGGCCTTCCCCGCATACGACGACACGACCACCGGCCTCCAGAGCCTCGCCGCTAAGCGCTCGATGGACTTCGAGGAAGTCCGCACGCTGGCCGCAGAGGGCAACCTCATCGAGGCCGTCCGATTCACGCCGACGCCGAACACGACCGAGGACGAGGGCCGCGCCATCGCACCCTCCACCCCGGTCCGCCGCCGGTATTACTGAGGCCGGGCCCTCCCACCTCATCCTCGAAGCGTGTAACACCGCACGCTTCTACCTTCCCACAGAATGGAGCGACTCATGCAGAGCCGCACACAGAGGGCCTTCGAGGTCCGAAACAAGATCGTCCAGGAGCTTCGCTCGCTGGACGCCGATATCGAGGCCCGCTCGGACAAGTCCGAGACCGCCGAGGAAGCCGCGAAGCGCGAGACGCTCGAAGGTGAACTCCGCAAGGCCTCCGACGCGATGGAGGCCGCGATGGCCGCCGACGCCGAGGATCAGCGTTTCCACGACGCCTTCGCCGCCGCGGGCTTCACGCCTGAGCCGAGCGAGCAGCGGGACACCCCCGCCGCCGCGGAGCTTCGGGCCCTGGAGGCCTTCATCACGGGCGAGGCCCGGGACGTGGACTTCATGCCGGAGTCGCGCTCGATCGGCAAGGGTGCCGCAGAAGGCGGAGCGGGCGTGCCCGATTCGCTCTACGGCCAGATCATCAAGGCCATCCGTGAGTTCTCGACCGTCGTCGCCGCTGGCGCGACCGTCCTGAACACCTCGAACGGCAACGAGATCAGCGTCCCCCGCCGCAACGCCTACCCGGTCGCCGCTCTGGTCGCCGAGAAGGGCACCTACGGCAAGTCGAACGGCACGCTTGAAGAGGCTTTGGTCCTCCGTGCGTACAAGTACGGCCTCATCTCGCAGGCATCCTATGAGCTTCTCACGGACTCGGCCTTCAACATGGCCGCCGAAGTCGCGGAGCTTGGTGGCGAGGCCATCGGTCTCGGAGTCGGCGCTGCGTTCATGAACGGCACGGGCACGAATCAGCCCGAGGGCCTGGCCTCGAAGGCCGCGGATAACACCTTCGCCGCCACCACGGCGATCACCGCGGACGAACTCTTCGATGTCGAGCACTCGATCAAGCGCCCGTACCGCCAGAATGCGGCCTTCATCCTGAATGACGCGACCATCAAGTTGATCCGCAAGCTCAAGGACACGGATGGTAACTACCTCTGGCGTCCGGGCATCACGGTCGGCGCGCCGGATACCATCCTCGGCTACCCGGTCTTCGATGACTCGGAGATGGCGACCCCGGTCGCCGCCGCGAAGAGCGTCATCTTCGGTGACATCCGTAAGGCGTTCATGGTCCGCTTCGCTGGTGGCGTCAACGTCGCCCGCTCGGACGAGTACGCCTGGGACACCGACCTCGTGTCCTGGAAGTGGACCACCCGCGTGGACTCGGGCATCGTCCTGCCCGAGGCGTACACCGTTTGGAATCAGGCCGCCGTCTGATCCTCAACCCCTGAGCGATAGCCCTCCTCCTCCCGACCTACAGGGAGGGGGGCTTCCGCTCCGGAGAGCCCTGGCAGAGCCCGACTACCTCCTGGCTCACGGGATTCCTGGAAGGTTCGATTCCTTCCCTCTCCGCTATTAAAGCGAACACCTCCAACCTATAACGAGGGAGCACCCTATGAAAGTCCGCGCCGTCCAGAACTTCGCCACCGTCCAGGCCACCTACCGGGTAGGCGAGACCTACGACCTGAGCGAGGAGTCCGCCGAGGGCTTCATCCGCTCCGGCCACGTGGAGGCCGTCAAGCCTGCCAAGAAGGCCGCCGCCAAGAAGGCCGCCGCCAAGAAGGTGGAGACCGCATCCGTGGCCGAAGAGGTGGAGACCGCCTCCGAGGGCGTTATCACCTTCCACGCCCCCGAGCTTCTCGGCGAGGCCGCCGACGCCCCGATTGTGGACCTGACCGAGACCGACGAGGACGCCTGACTCTTCAGCGTCAAGAATGGAGGGCCTCATGGCCTACACCGACCTCACCGAGGTCCGGGCCCTCCCGGGCCTGGAAGACTACCCGGACGACCTCCTCCTAGATTCGATCGCACGGGCAGAGGAACTCATTACCGACTACTGCGGACCGTGGGCTCCGACCGTCATCACGAAGCGCCTCCAGGGCGGGACGGGCTCGGTCATCCACGCCGGAATACCGGCCATCCAGACCATCACCTCGGCGAAGTTCGACGGAGTGGCCCAGGACGTGAGCGAGTGGAAGGCCGACTTCTTCGGGGACATCATCCTCCCGGCCTCGGTCTCCGATGTCCTAACCGTGGAGGTCACTGTCACGGCCGCCATTCAGGACGCCGCCCCCGAGCGCCTCAAGTGGGCCGCCCGCACGCTGGCCGCCGCCTACGTGACCGAGCACGATTCGGCCACGCCTGAGCGAGCGCTCGCCGTCCAGTCCGAGTTCGGCCAGATTCAACTCGCCCAGGCGGGCGGGAAGCCTGACCGCCCCACCGCCTACCCCGATGTCAACGCGGTCCTAAACCGCTTCCGCTCTGGGCCCGTGGTCGCATGAGCACGATCGTCGCCACGAAGCGCGCCCTCGTGAGCACGCTCTCCGCCCGCCTCACTCCGGTCCAGGTGACCTATGGGGACGACGTGCGCCGCCCGCAGCGCGAGCGCGTCTACATGGGGGACGTGGAAGAGCACGAGTCCGAGCCCGCCACGATGCGGTCCGCCCGAGTGCGTACCGAGGAGTCCTACTCCGTGCGCCTCTTCGTCCTCGTGGATTCCACGAAGGGCCACGAGGCCACCGAGGTCCGGGCCCTGGAAATCCTGGGGGAGGTTCAGGACCTCCTCACGGGCGACCCCAAGCTGGCCACCGCCGAGGACCCCCCGGGCATTCTCTGGGCCACCTTCGGGGGCTTCACCCTCTCCACGTCCATCGTGGCCGAGGGGACCCACCGCACCATCATCGAGGCCGACGTGGCCGTGAGAGCGAGAAACGCATAATGAGCAAGCGAACCCCCACCCCATCCACCACGACCCTCCAGTACGTGGGGGGCCTTTCCCCGGTCTTCATCACCTTCCCCGCTACCGGCCGCTCATTCACGGTCGCCACGGGCGAGGTACTCGACCTCCTCCAGAGCGAAGCGGATGGCCTCAAGGGCCGCCCCGACTTCGCTACCCCCACCCCCACCACCCCTGACACCGAGGAGACACCCTCATGAGTTCCATTCTCGACGCCGCCGTCCTCTTCGGTGAGGAGACCACCTACGGCACCGCCGCCGCTCTGACCCGTGGCTACGAGGCCAAGGCCGACACGTGGAAGCGTGTGACCGAGCCGCTGGAGTCTGGTGGGATGCGCGCCGGTATGCAGACCGTCCGCAGCGACCGCCGCAAGCAGATCACGCTGGGCGCAGAGGGCGAACTCTCAGACCTGGACTTCCTGACAAACGGGATGGGGCTTCTACTCCAGTCCATGCTCGGGAGCGTGGCGGGCCCTACCGTCAACGTCATCACCTTGACCACGGCCTCGGACATCACCCCCAAGAGCTTCACCGTGCAGGTCCTCCGCCCGACCGACGCCGGGACACTGGTGCCCTTCACATACCTGGGCGCGGTCATGACATCGTGGACCATCGCTCAAGCTATGGACGACCTCCTGAAGGTCGGCCTCACGTTCGACGCTCAGGACGAGGTGACCAACGTGGCCGCCGGTACGCCGACGTACCCCGCCGGTGCGGTCCCCTTCGACTGGACGCAGGCAGCGGTCCAGCTTGGTGGATCGTCCGTGGACAACGTGCGCGCCATCGAGTTCGCGGGCGACCTCGGACTGAAGACCGACCGCCGCCACCTCCGTGGCTCCAGCCTGAAGAAGGCACCCCGCCGGGCAGCGGTCCCGACGTACTCGGGCTCGCTCACCTCGGACTTCTCCGACGTGACCGAGTACGACCGCTTCGTGGCCGGGGACATCTTCCCCGTGCAAGCGACCTGGACAGGGGCCAGCTTCGGCGGAGGTAACTACTCCGTGGACGTGCTCGCTCAGGCGTGCCAGTACGACGGGGACAGCCCGGCCGCTTCGCTCACGGACCTGACCGTGCAGACCATGCCCTTCCGCATCCTGCACGACGGCACAAACCCCGCCGTGGCCATCACGATCACCACGGATGACGTGGCACTCTGAGGGGAGTGACTTGACAGCCTCCCCCCCTCTGTGCTAGTGGCCGGAGGGGGGGTTTCGTCGTTTCCGGCCTCGTCCAGACTTGGCCGCATTGGCCCCTAGGAGGGCCTAGGAGCGACGACACCCCTCCTGCGCCCTGGTCACCCATGTTCCACCCTTCTCGTGGAATCTGGGCGAACGCCGAGGGCTCCGAAATCCCCGCTAACCCTTGCGCCGCAAGGGAAACAACCGCTCCGAGAAGTGTGTAATAATACACCCGTATTTCACGCTCTGGGGCGCTTGAGCTTGACACCGACCCCCGCACTGTGCTAGCCGCCCCGGAGGCCTAAATGCCCGTCCAACCGGCCATCAAGATTGATGGGCTCAAGGCCCTCCAGCGCGAGGTTCGCAAGGCGAAAGACTCGGAGCTAAACGCCGAGATGAAGAAGGCGAACAGGGCCGCCGCGCAGGTCGCCGTGGACGCCGGGAAGCCGAAGGCCCCCCGCCGATCGGGGGCCCTGGCGAAGACCGTCAAGGCAGCGAACTCATCGCGCTACGCCGCCATCAAGGCGGGCAGCCCCGCCCGCGTGCCCTACGCCGGAGTCATTCACTTCGGCTGGCCGCGCCGCAACATCCGACCGCAGAAGTTCCTAGATGAGGCCATCCGCCAGGAGTGGAAGCGCATCGAGGAGACCTACCGCGAAGCCATCGAGGGAGTCGCCCGACTCCTCGAATCCAAGAAATGAGGGACCCCCACATGAACCTTTCCATCGACTTCGAGACCCTGACCATGGACGAGGCCGACCTCCTCGAAGAGGCCACGGGCGTAGGCCTGGACGCCATCGGTAAGAAGCTCCAGGACCCCGACGCCCCGAAGATGGGCATTCTCAAGGCGCTCGCCGCCATCGCCTACCGCCGCGACAACGGGGGCACCGCTAAGGCCGCCATGGCCGCCGTGGGCAAGCTCCCGATCACGACCCTGGCCGATGGTCTGGAGGTCACGAGCGAGGGAAACCCTCCGGAGGGCAGCGGGCAGTAACTCTCGCGCTCGTCTGCCGACACTTCGGCATCGCCTGGGCCGACGCCCGCACCTTCCGCCTCTACGAGTTGAGGGCACTCGTGGACCGGATGCACGAAGAACACGCCGCCGACGCTTCTCCCTCTCGTGGAGGGGAGCAGCGCGTCCGAACCCTGAAGTGAGCCCTCAATGGCCAAGCCCATCACCATCAAGATCACTGGAGACGCCTCCAACTTCTCGAAGACCCTCGGGGGCGTAGAGAGCCGCCTCGGCTCCTTCTCGAAGGTCGCCGGAAAGGCCCTCATCGGAGTGGGCACCCTGGCCGCTGGGGCCGTGGCCGGTATTGGCGTGGGTCTGTTCAAGCTGGGCACCGACTTCGACAAGGCCTTCGACAATCTGATAGTCGGCACTGGAGCATCTGGCGAGGCCCTCGAAGGCCTGAAGGATGACTTCCGCGAGGTGGCGAAGACCGTCCCCTCCGACTTCGGGGACGTGTCCACGGCCGTGGCCGACCTGAACACCCGCCTCGGGCTCACGGGCAAGCCGCTCCAGGACATCTCGGCGCGGATGCTGAACCTAACGCGCCTCACGGGCGGGGACCTCCAGACGAACATCGCCCTCGTGACCCGCATGTTTGGGGACGCAGGCGTGGCGACCGAGGACCAGGCCGGGGCCCTCGATATGGTCTTCGAGGCCACGAAGCGCACGGGCATCGGCCTGGACCGCCTCACCACCCTGACCACGCAGTACGGGGCCCCGCTCCGCCAGATGGGCTTCGGGATGGAGCAATCCATCGCCCTGTTCTCTAAGTGGGAGCAGGAGGGCGTCAACGTCGAGACCGTCATGGCCGGTATGCGAATGGGCCTCGGCAAGCTGGCCAAGGCTGGCGAGGAGCCCACAGAGGCCTTCGCCCGCCTTCAGGAGGAAATCAAGAACGCCGAGACCGCAGGCGATGCCACCGCCCTCGCCATCGAGGCCTTCGGTCAGCGCGCCGGGCCCGACATGGCCGCCGCCATCCGGGAGGGCCGCTTCGAGATTGGCGAACTCGTGACCGCCCTCGAAGGCTCGGGGGGAGCACTGGACGACGCCGCCACCCGCACCGAGAGCGTAGGCGAGAAGTTCACGAAGTTCAAGAACAGGATGTTCCTTGCTCTGGAGCCTCTCGCCTCTCTCGTGTTCGACAAGGTGGGCAAGGCCTTCGAGAAGGCCGCCCCGTACATCGAGGCCTTCACCGTCAAGGCCGCCGCCTGGATCGAGTCCGACTTCATCCCCGCCGCCGAGAAGATGGCGGAGGTGCTCGGCCGCGTGGTCGGCTGGATTCGCGACAACTGGCCCACCATCCGGGCCGTCTTCGAGACCGTCGTGGCCGCCGTGGTCGCCACCTTCGAGACCATCATCTCATGGGCCCGGGAGCACCTCCCGCCGGTCCTCGAAGCTCTGCGCGCAGCGTTCGCCGCCGCCGTGGAGTGGGTCCGCGACAACTGGCCCGCCATCGCCGAGAAGTTCGAGCAGGTGCGCGAGGTAATCGGCAACGTGGTGGACTTCATCGTCTCCGCCATCGAGTGGTTCGTGGATGTCTTCAAGTCCGCCTCATCGGACTCCGATGGCGAGGCCTCGAAGCTCATGACCACCTTCGAGAATCTGAGGGACCTCATCGTCTCTACCTTCGGGGCCATCCAGGTGATTATCGAGACCGTCGTGGCCATCGTCACGAAGATATGGAACAAGTGGGGCGACGAGTTCACCGCCCTCGCCAAGGTCACTGTCGGCCTAGTTATCGACATCGTGAACAACCTCCTCACGGTCCTCACCGGGATTATGGACCTCATCAAGGCCGTGCTAACCGGCAAGTGGGGAGAGGCCTGGGACGCTATCAAGCTCATCGCCTCCGGACTCTGGGGCATCCTGGAGTCCTCCATCGTGGCCATCGTGGACGGCATCGCCGCTGTCTTCGGCGGGCTCTTGGACACCGTGACCAAGCCCTTCCGCGACGCCTTCAAGGCCGCTAAGGACTTCGTGATGACCACCGCTAAGGACGGTCTCGCTAGCGCAGGGACAGCGGTCGGAAATGCCTTCGTGGACGGAATCTCGGGGGCCCTGAACGGCCTCACGGACCTGGGCGGGAAGATTGCCGATGGAGTGATCGGGGCCTTCAAGGCCGGGTGGAACATCGCCGCCGGGTACATCAATGAGAAGATTCCGAACTCCATCCCTATCCCCTTCGCCCCTGATATCGACCTCCCCGATAATCCTGTCCCGATGTTCGGGAACGGGGCGGTAGTCAGCCGCGCCACGCTCGCCGTGGTGGGCGAGGTCCCGGGCGAGACGGAGATCGTCACCCCTGAGAAGCTCATGCGCCGCATCATCCGCGAGGAGGGCGGGGCGCGTGGAGGGGGCTCCCCCATCTACGTGGAGCAGCACTTCCACGGATTCTCAACCGACGAGGCCCGCCGCCTCGCGCGGGAGGGTACCGAAGAGGTCATCCGCACCGCAGGCCGAGAAATGAGGCTCCGACATGGCTAGTACCACCCTGGACTTCCTATACATCCACCTAGCATCCGACCCCGCTACCTTCATCACGTTCGACTTGGACGCCGCCTCGGCGAGGGTGGACAAGCTGGGGGCCGTGTACGTGGGGGCGAACGGCCGCCGCCGGGCGATTCTCACGGAGGGCCGGGACCGCGTGCTCTCTGTCGCCCTCGATCAGGTTGACCGCTCTACCGTGGCGACCCTCCTCGGGTGGATCGAGGAGGGCCGCACGCTCCTATACCGGGACCCCCGGGGCCGAGCAGCGTGGGGCGTGGTCCTGTCCATCTCCATCACCGAGGTCTGGCCCGACTCTCTGAGCGTCAGCTTCGAGTTTCGCGAGGTCACCTACTCCGAAGAGGTCTAGAATGCAGCCCACCACCGCCCCGCCCCGCTCCGGCCTCTCGGCCGCTACGGTACGCTCCATCATCGCCGCCGAGGCCGTCACCGTGCGGTCAGGCCTGGAGCGCCTCTCATCCACCGGGGCCGTGGAGGAAGACCTCTCGGATTACCTCCTCGGGGGCTCCGTGGCACGCAGTAACTACGCCGTCATCCATGGGTCCTGTGCTCTGGAGCTAGCCCTCCCGCTCTCGTGGGGCATCGCCGAGGTGCGCCCGTACATGGAACTCCAGAGCGATGCAGGGACCGCCCGCTTCCATCTGGGCGTGTACCGCCTCTCTGAGCCCGAGGTGGTCGCCGAGCGCCCGATCTTCTCCGTGCGCGGAGAGGACCGCCTCACCATCTTGAACACGGCAGCGGGGCAGACCTACCGCGCCGCCGCCGGGACGAACGTGGTGGCGGAGGTGGGGACCATCCTGGCCGCCGAGGCCCCCACCGTCCCCGTATATATCGAGCCGACTGACCACACCCTGGCTCAGGACGTGGTGATTCCGCTCGACGCTGGTACGACGTGGCTCCAGATCGTTAACGATCTTCTCGGCCGTATCGGGCACCGTGGACTCTGGGCCGACTGGACCGGGGCCTACCGCTCGGGCCCCTACACCTCGCCGAGTACTAGCGCCGCAGAGTGGGCGTACTCTTCAACCGCCGCTCAGTCCATCCTGGGCCAGCTTCGTACGGCCACCTCCGACCTCTTCAGCACCCCTAACCGCTGGGTCTTCGTCCGAGGCGCAGCGGGGACCGTCCCGGACGACACGGAGACCTATGTAGTCACGAATCAGGGTAACGGCCCCACCTCGATCGATGCTCGGGGCGGCCTCGTCCGTTCTAGCGTCCACTTCCTGGAGACGTGCGGATGCGAGGACAGTCTCCAGCGAAGCGGGGACATCATCGTGGAGCGGGAGAGTAGGTGGGCCACGTCCTTCGCGGTCGAGACCTTCGCTAACCCCCTTCACTGGCACTTTGACGTGCTCGATTACACCGACCCCTCGCTAGGCCCCCGCCGGAAGGTGCTCTCTCAGTCCTGGACGCTCCCGCTAGATGGCCGAGGCATGATGCAGCACACTTGGAAGGCCCTCTAATGGATATCCTCTCTAGCTTCGAGAGCCTCACCCGCCCCGCCGCATCTGGCCCGGCCTTGGCCCAGGGAGAGGTTATCACCACCTCACCGCTCTCCGTCCGCTTCGCTGGCACCGCCGCCGCCGACGCCGTGGAGGGCGTGGCCCTCCTCAGCACCTACACCCCTACGATCGGGGACGCCGTGCTCCTCGTCCAGTTTCTCGATAGGTGGATTGCCCTCGGGGCGGTCTGACCTGAAAGGCCTTCCCCGATGACCGCTACCCTCCTCAGCACGAGCACCGTCTACTCCCTCAAGCCTAGGGCGGTCGCTCACACCTCCTCGGGCCGCATCTGGGCATGGCTCCAAGGACACGCCGACCTCCACTATTCCGACGACGAGGGTGGGACGTGGAACACCGTAACGAGTCCGCACGCTGGCGATACCGGCGGGCACGCCCTCTTCGTGGACTCTGGCGATAACCTTTACACCGTCCGCCAGCAGGGGACAGCGCTCTACTTCGCCCGCTTCGGGAACGCTTCGGGAACGCTCACCGCTCGGACCGACTACACCGCGCTCAGCGGCCTAGTTAACGGCCTAGTGGGCGCTGATATCGTGGCCCACGAGGACCCCGCGAACCCTGGTCAGTACCTCGTTCACGTCATCACCGCCGACTCCAGGGCGTCCGGTAGTAACGCGGTCATCTACCACCGTCTCCGCTTCAATCCCTCCGGGCCGTCGTGGGCGTCACTCACCGAGACCACCCTGAACTTCGGAGTAGTGGGCGGGGTCGGCATCGACTTCCACCACACTGGCGACGGCCGCACGGTCCAAGGTGGAGCCCCTCACGTCTTCCTGGCGTATTACTGGCAGGTCTTCGGAGGAGGCAGCCCGGCAGAGATTCGCACCCGGAAGTACACCTACTCGGGAGGTGCCTACACGGGTGGAACGATCACCACCCTGACCACCGGGACCGACAAGAAGCCGCAAGTGGCCTTCGACGGTACGGACTGGTGGGTCTCCTACGTGAGCGCCGCCCTGGCTCCGAAGCTCGTCCGCCGCGACCTCGCTGATACTACTTACACCGATGTCTCGGCCCCCGCTACCGGCTGGCCGAACGGCCTATTCCTCGACGCCCTCTCGCTCACCGCCGCCGGGCTCGCGGGGGCCGTGGTCCTGTTCGCCCTCCGCCGTGACACCGCCGGGACGCAAGGCGTCACCACCCTCGACGCCGACGATGGACTTTACGTCGCCATCTATGAGCCCGGTACGGCCTCGTGGACCACGTGGGCACGGACGAGCGCCAATCACGCCCCCCTTCAACAGGGGGACGGCATCCTTGGCGCTCCGCGTTCGGCTTCCGCTGGGCAAGCTCACTCCGTCTGGCTCCGCGCCGAGGACTCCGGGAACACTACGTTCCCCCGGTACTGGGTCCACGACGCCGAGGTGGTCAACGACCCGCCCGCCGCCCCGTCACTCTCCGCCCCCGTGGCTGGCGTCACCATTGACACTACGGTCACGCAGCGCTTCGAGTGGGCCTTCAGCGACCCCAACGTAGGAGACGCTCAGTCGGCCTACGACCTCCGCTATCGGGCGGTAGGGGGCCCTACGTGGACCACGGTCTCGGAGACCACCCCGAACGAGCACCGGGACTTCACCGCCGCCACCTTCGTGGACGGGACTAGTTACGAGTGGCAGGTTCGCACCTACGACGACCTCGGCACGCAAGGCCCTTGGTCGGGCTCGGCTAACTTCACAGGCGGAGGCCCTCCCGACGCGCCCACGATCACCGCCCCCGCCAACCTCGGCACGGTTAGCACCTCGATGCAGCTTGTAACGTGGAGCACCTCCGAACAGGAGGCCTATCAGCTTCGCACCGTGGCCGACTCGGGCGGGACCCCTGACACCGGGACGGTTTACTTCGATACCGGGACCGTGGTCTCCACCTCGGCCCGCTCGCGCTCGGTAGAGTTCCCCGTGAACCCGCGCACCGAGCACATCCAGATCAGGGTGAGGTTTGCGGGCATCTGGTCCACGTGGGCAAGCATCGAGGTGGCGGTCTCGTATACCGTCCCGCCCGCCACCACCGTCACACCCTCCGCCTACGCCCCTGCCGAGTGCATCACGATCACCGCCGTGGCCGACGCCCCGACAGGGGGGGAGCCCACCCCTACAGGCTTCGACCTCTTCGTGCGCGTAGCCGCCGGGGGGACCCCGGACCTCCAGCGCAAGGTGGGGGACGATGGCATTCGCATCGCCGCCGGGCTCGCTATGGGCGCTTCGTTTATCGACTACCGAGCGGTCGGAACCCGCACCTACGAATACCGGGCCAAGGTGTATGGCGATAACGACACGTTCCGCCTGACCGCCTGGACCGCCTGACCACCCTCGCCGCCCCCCGAGCCCCTCCCCCGAGGGGCCGGGGAGCGTGTAACCCTACCCCCTCGAAGGACCCCCATGTTCCCCATCGTCACCGTCGTCCAGCCCGCTTCGCTCACAGGCACCACGAACGGGCAACTCCCCTCGGGCCTCATGCGTTCGGTCGGAATGGGCGGCCTCCTCCACCATAACGCCGCCCGCTCCTTCGAGGCACTCCGGGCCGCAGCGCGCGCCCAGGGCTTCCATCTGACCTACACGTGGGGCGGGACGTATCGCTCATACGAGAATCAGAAGGCCCTCTTCCTCCGCCGGTACTCGACCACGCCCACGGACCGCCACTCGAAGGTTTGGAATGGCGTTCGTTACTGGAATCACACCGGGGCCATGGCCGCCGTGCCCGGGACCTCGAACCATGGGTGGGGCCTCGCTATCGACCTCGCCCTGGACCGTGACCCCTCGGATGGGCTCGACCCCAACGACGCCGTGAACATCGCCCCCGCCATCCCCTGGCTCAAGGAGAACGCCTGGCGCTTCGGCTTCTCCTGGGAGGTGCAATCGGAGCCTTGGCATATCCGCTACGTGCGGGGTGACCGCATCCCCGCCGCCGTGATCGACTTCGAGCGCCACGGGGGCGTGGCCGTTCCGCCCGCCACCGAGGCCGACCTCCCCACGCTCCGCGAGGGAGCGAAGGGCGAGGCGGTCCAGCATCTCCAGAGCGTCCTCCGCAAGGTGCAGCACCCGGGCATCGTGGTGGACGGTCGCTTCGGCCCGGCCACGGCCGCCGTGGTGCGCGACTTCCAGGCCCGCCACGGTCTCACGATTGACGCCGTAGTGGGCCCGCGGACGTGGGCGAAGCTCGGCCAGGTGGAGGCCGCCCTGGTCACCGCTAAGCCCGCCTACCCCGTCCTCCGCGTCGCCTCGCGCGGGCGGTATGTCACCTACGCTCAGCGCGTCATCCAACGATGCCAGCCCGGCCTCGCCGTGGATGGGGTCTTCGGACCGGCTACCGCCTGGTCCCTGTCAGAGTGGCAGAAGTGCGTGGGGCTCCCCGCTAATGGCTCCGTCGTGGACGCTCAGGTCTGGGCCAAGCTCATCGACGTGGGCGACGGTTTCGAGGTGAGTAGGCCATGATTGCCACCGTCATCCTCGCAGCAGTGGCTACCGTCGCCGTAAGCCGCTACGTCCTCGCCGCCACGTGCGTCTTCTCCGCCGTCCGGGCCGCCGCCATGGCCCGCCAGGCGGGGGGCATCTACGGGCCGCACCTCCTCCTCATCGCTGGATGGTCGCTCATGTTCGCCGCCGGGATGCTCACCCTGGCCTCTGGCCTCGTGGTCCCTCTCGTGGGCCTCTTCTTCCTGGAGGCCTTGAACATCTCCGCAGCGGTCACCGTGGGCGGATGGGCGACGCTCGCCTACCGCCTCCGACATGTTGAGAAGGCCCTCCCATGACCATAGCTCTAGCTACCCTCCTGGCCGCCGTCCTCACCGCTGGTATGGCGGGCGCTACGACCCTGTGGAATCGCCGCAGGCGGGGCCCGGAGTCTAGCTCTCAGATGCTCACCGCTTCGACCCTCCTGCTCACCCAACTTCAGGTACGTATCGACTCCCTGGAGCGCCGCGTAGAACACCTAGAGGCCGAGAACTCCGCCTACTTCCGCCTCCACGGCCCTCTCCCCTGAGCACGTCTAGATGGTGGGGCCGACACCCCCCTCATGTCAGCCCCACCATCTAACTACCACCTCCCCCCATGGGTAGGCCTGTACGGGCCCGCCGGGGCCGGGAAGGACACCCTCGCCGCCATCCTCGTGGAGAGCTTCGGCTTCACCCGCGTGGCCTTCGCCGACAACGTGCGGGAGATGGCCCTCGCCATTGACCCCTATATCCACGACGCCACCACGACCGCCCGCCTCTCGAACATCGTGAGGGAGCAGGGATGGGAGTGGGCGAAGCGGAACTACCCCGATATCCGCCGCCTACTCCAGCGAATCGGCACCGACGCCGTGCGGGCCATGAGCCCGGACTTCTGGGTCCGCCTGGCCGTGGAGCGGGCCTCCCAGATCGAGGGGCCCGTGGTCTTCACCGACGTTCGCTTCCCGAACGAGGTGCACGCCGTCCGCCACGTCCGCGTAAGCGCTCTCGTCAAGGTGGTCCGGGACGTAGACCCCGTGACCGCTCACGTCTCCGAGACCGCTCTTAACAACTTCACCCCTGACATTCTCGTGGAGAACTTCGGCACCATTGAGGACCTCCGAGCACCCGCCACCGATATCGTCCGCCATCTCCTGAAAGGCACCACCCCCCCATGAGCTTCGAGAGCATCCGGAATAACCCGGTCCGTATCCAGGCCATCATCGCCGCAGCGCTGGCCCTCGTGGCCTTCTACGTCCCGGGCCTCCCGGTCGTCCTGATCCTGGCCCTGGTCGCCGCCATCTTCGGTACGGGCGAGGTGGTCCGCTCGAAGGTCACCCCCACTCGCCAGGTCTTCATCGACCGACGCGAACTCGGGAGCCTCCCCTTCCTCCCGCAGGCGGGCGAGTGACCCTCCGCCCGGTCTACTGTACGCACAAGGGAGCCCGCCCTCCGAAGGGCACGCCGCAGGACGCCGAGGGCCGCTACCGTATCGCTAAGGGCGTCCTCCCTTCCGCCGTGGTCACCGCCCCGTGGTGCGCCAGCGACCACTACCCTGACAACTGAACCCCCCGCCCGCTGAGACTCGGATTTGCTCCGAGCGAACCTAGGGCCGAAGAATCCCCCCGGAGAAATCTGGGGGGATTCTTGCGTTCTCAGGTTGACACTCAAGCGTCAAGTGTGTATGGTTACACCTATGACAACCGCAACCGCTCCCCGCAAGGTCGCTAACCTCGAAGGTATGGCAGGCTCCACCGTCGTCAAGGCCATGGAGAAGGCTTACGCCTCCCTCCGCAAGGCCCACCCCGACCTCCCCGAGGTCCTCTTCATCACCGGGACCGGCCTCATGGGCAGAGGGGCGAAGTGGGGCCACTACGGGGCCGACCGCTGGGTCCTCCGCCAGGATGGCACCGTGACCGATGAGGCTGGCCGCCTCCCGGAAATCTTCATCGCAGGCGAGCGCTTGGCGTGCGGGGCGACCGACACCTTCGCCACCATGGTCCACGAAGCGGTCCACGCTCTCGCGGTCGTGCGGGGCGTGCAGGACACCTCTAGGGGCTTCCGCTACCATAATCAGAAGTTCGTGGCCCTGGCCGAGGAGCTTGGCATGGAGTGGCCCGAGGGCCAGTCCCCCGATGTCTCGATCGGCTTCTCCGCCGTCGTCCTCCGTGAGGACACGATCAAGAAGCACGCCAAGGTGATAGAGGCCCTGGATAAGGCCATTCACGCCCACCTCGATACCTTCGAGCGCCTCGGCCTCGTGACCGGCAAGGGCGGCACGAAGGGCAACGGGGAGAACCCCGACCTCCCGAAGACGCCGAAGAAGCCCGCCTCCCGCTCGAACCTGAAGGCCACGTGCTCGTGCGAGGAGCCCCGCATCATCCGGGCCTCGGCCGCTGTCCTGGAAGCGGGCGGGATTACGTGCTCAGAGTGCGCCTCCGATTTCAAGGTAGAGCAGTGATGACGCCGAGCATGGGCGGGGGGACTACCCTCCCGCCCATGGCCGACGTGGCGAACCTGATAACGCGCCTCATCCAGGCCTACGCCGCTAAGCCCTCCTCGGAAATCCTCCGGGAGATGGCCGCCCAGGTGGTACGCCTCCGGATGGGGTACGATGACCCCGCTGGCCGCTCCTGGGAGTACCGCCAGGTCATGAGCGCCGTGTACGAGGCCTCAGGCGTGGACGAGGACGCGCTGGCCGCCGTGAAGAACGGCCTCCGCTACCACGTGGGGAACCTCCTCCGCGAGACCCTCACGCCTGAGGAGCTTCAAGCCGCGGGGCTCCGCATCGTCTCCCCTCGTGAGCGTATCGAGGCCGCCCGGGCGAACCTGATTAGCCGCGCCCGCGAGGTCGGCCTGGGCCCGCCGGATTCCCTCCTCGCCGCCATCCGTAGGGCGCGTGAGGCCGTGGCCCTGGCGACTGTCCAGGCTCATGGGTCGAGCCTCGCAGAGCGTAAGGCCGCCGTGGATGCAGTGCGCGAGCTAGCCGCCGACGTGCGCGAGCTTCGCGAAGCACTCAAGCCCTGAGCACGGGGCCCGTGGGGGGCCGACACCTCCCCCATGGCATCACTTAACGAAATCACCATCCGGGCCAACCTGGATATCCCCCACTTTCCCCCGTCGCTCACCGCCACCTCGGTCCGCGCTGAGCAGACCGCCGCCGCCGAGCGTGCCCGCATCGAGGAGAGCCTCGAAGACTTCGGCACCGACGACCCGTGCACCGATGGCGACATCATCACCTTCGAGCGCTGCCAGCCCGGGCTCGGGTTCGACGAGGGCGAGACGATCACCCTCCGCTACGCCTTCATCCGCTCGGGTGGGAGCTACTACGGCACGGGCCGCACGACCCCGCAGGGCGTGACCTACGCCCGCCTCGTGGAGTGGTTGATCGACCAGGGCGTGATCCTGGACGACGTGGGGGCGTTCAGTGGCGACGACGCCGACGACCTGGGCGAGTGGCTCTGACATGACCACCCCCAAGGTCAACACGATCCGCCGCGGAGGCGCACGCCTCTACGTCCACCCCGACACGGGGGAGAAGGCCATCGGAGTCACCTCCGTGGTCAACATGCTCCCGAAGACCTTCCTCCAGTATTGGCGGGCGAAGGTGGTGGCAGAGTTCGCCGCCGACAACGCCGGAGCCCTGGTGCAGATGCTTCTCTCCGCCGACGACGACCCCCGGGCCTACGAGGTCCGCAAGAAGGGGGCCGTGGACTGGATGAAGAACGCCCCGCAGCGCGACACGGGCAAGAGCGCCGACGACGGCACCGCGGTCCACGACCTCTGTGAGTGCATCGCACGGGGCGAGAACCCCGGCCCCATCCACCCGGACTATGCGCCATACATCGAGCGCTATCGCCGCTTCCTCGACACGTATCAGCCCGAGTTCCTCTTCCTGGAAGAGACGGTCTGGAACGACGAGTTCGGGTACGCCGGGAGCTTCGACGCTATCGCCAAGATCGAGGGGGAGACGGTCCTCCTGGACACGAAGACCACCCGCTCGGGCGTGCACGCCGAGGTCGCTCTCCAGCTTGCGGCCTACAAGAACGCGGACTACATCCTCCGCTTGACCGAGCCCGCCGACTCCGTGACCGAGGTCGCCGAGCCGAAGGCCGAGCGCGTGGAACTCCCCGCCATCGACGGGGCCGCCGTGGTCCACCTCCGCCCCGACGAGTCGGCCCTCCATCCCATCTACGTGGGCCCCGAGGTCTTCGACATCTTCGTCCACCTCCTCCACGTCCGCACGTGGGACCAGGACCTCTCGAAGAAGGTCCTCGGTAAGCCGCTCGACTTCTGAGCACCGCGGCCACCTCGGGCCGACACCTACACCGAGGCCCCCCTCCCGCTGAGGAGGGGGGAACTCCATCCCTACACACCGCAGCACTACCCCCAAGAGGAGGCCCACGTGGCCCTGAAGATCTTTGACGTTGACCCCGACGCCGCCCCCCGTAAACCCCTCGATGACCTCGTGGGCCGCTTCCGCTCTGGCGCTCTGGTCCAGGGCCGCCCGATGGCTCTGACCGAGTGGCGTTTCACGACGGGCGACCCCGACGTGGCGAAGGCCGTGGCCGACCTCCTCGGGGGCGAGCCCGCCGAGTGGGACACCCCGACCGAAGAAGTCCTGGAGGTCTACACCTCCGCCACCGAGGTGGATGTCATCCTGGACGGCCCGAGCGCGGTAAAGTCCGGGATGGTCCTCTGGGGCCGTAACGCCATGATCCGCTCGTGCGATGGCGTCACGCAGAAGGACGGGAGCGCTTGCGCCTGCCCGCAGAAGATCACCGAGCGTAAGGAGGCCTCGAAGGCCGGGACCGGGTGCGACCCCTCGATCCAGGTCTACTTCCGCCTCGCCGACCTCCCCGACCTCGGGAAGCTCCGCTTCATGTCTGGCTCGTGGTCCATGGCCGCAGAGATCGGCGAGGCCGAGGAGAAGCTGGCCAAGATCGACGGCCCCGCTCTCGGGAAGCTCACTCTCGTCCCTGTCAACTACACGACGAAGGCGGGCCGTGAGGTCAGCTACACGAAGCCCGTGCTCACCGTCACGGGCCCGGCCCCGTCCGATGTCTTCCCCGGGGGCGATTCGTGAGCGCCGCTCTCGTCATCTTCCTCATCGTCCTGTCCCTCGTGGTGGCCCCGTGGGCCCTCATGGTGGCCCTCGGCATCCTGGGCGTCTCGGTCTCCTTCTTCGAGGCCGTGGGGGCGTCCTGGCTCCTGGCCTTGTGGCTCGGCATCGTGCGAGCGAAGCCAACCGAGTGACGTGACCACCCCCTCGGGAGAGCCCGGAAGGTTCCCCATCCCGTACCGCTTCGGTCCGCACGATGGCGACACTTTCCGGGCCTCCCCCACCTCGGCACCGCCCGAACGGATAGCCCGCTCCCACCGCACGGGGGCGGGCTCTGTTCGTTCCATCTACGCCCTTAAGTGGTGCATATGCCACGGCACTCACTACCGCTACCTCTCGGAGGAGCTTCTCGTATGAGCAACCGACCGAAGGCTATCGGCACCGAGTGGGAGTCCCGCATCCGGGACTACCTCCGGGAGGTCCCCCTCCTCGGCCACGCTCGCCGCGCCGCCCAGGAGGGCCGCTTCGACGTGGGAGACCTCCACGTCTGGCCCTTCGTGATCCAGGCCAAGGCCGTCCGGAAGTTCGACCTCGCCGGATGGGTGAAGGACGCCCGGGCCCAGGCCGACCAGGCGGGCTTCCCTTGGTCCGTGGTCTACGTGAAGAAGCACGGCCGCCCGATTGGCGAGGGCTACGCCGTCACCACGATCGAGGAGCACCGCCGCCTCATGGAGGCCGCCCGCCGCTCGTGCGCGTGCGAGTTCGACCCCTTCTCGTGATCCGCGAGGCCCGCTACATCTGGCACGAGGTCACCCTCCGAGCGCTCCGCCGGTACCGCCGAAGAAATCTCCCGTGGGACGTTGACTCTTGAGCGTCAAGCGTGTATGGTTACACCTATGAACACGACCCACCCCACCCGCACCGACACTCTCGCCGTCCGCCTGGAGCGCCTCGCCCCGGGTAGCGCCTCGAACTTCGGCCATGACCTCGCCGTCTTCGGAATGTTCCGGGACGGAGCCTTCCGCACGGCCACCGGCAACCGGGCCGCCTCAATGCTCATGGAGCACGGGATGGACTTCCGGGCCGCCGAAGCCCTCCTCGGCATCGTGGCCGACCAGGACGTAGCCTTCGACGTGCGGAACGGGACCACGGTCCTCCTCTGAGCCTCCCCCCGAAGCCCCCCGCCTTCCGAGGTGGGGGGCTTCTTAGCGTCTGGGCACCGCTCGACCTCGGGGCCGACACCTCCATCATGATCGACGCTAACGCCCTCATCGAGGAGGCCCGTGACATTACGAACGAGGACGTAAGGCAGGGGTACTTCCTCCACCGCCTCGAAGGCCTCTCCCCCGCAGAGGCCCGCCAGGCCGTCTCTCCGCTGGACGACCCCCTCCACCCCCACAACCGCCAGCGCGGCCCCTTGGTGGACAAGCGCCGCCCCATCGTGACCGATTACTTCTCGAACGGGTACGACGCTCTCCAGAGCTTCACGCAGGACCACCGCACCGAGGCCGATATCGAGGCCGAGGACCGGCTGGCCGCCGACGTGGGCGACCTCCTCGCCTCCCTCAGCATCGAGGAGCGAGTAACGCTCCGCCTCCTCTACGGATTCGAGGGCGACCCGATGACCCACCGCCAGGCCGCCGAGTTTCTCGGCTGGCCGCTCTCGAAGATCAATAAGCGCCGCCACTCCGCCGCCACCCGCCTCCGGAACGCCGCAGCGTGAGACGCCTCGCCTTCGCCTTCGCCCTCCACCTCGCCGTGGCCGTCCTCCGCCTGCGGTACGCCATCGACATCGGGCCCGCCGAACACCTCGCCGAAATCCTGAAGGACCCCCTCCGCAACTCATGAAGCTCTCCGCATTCCTCGCCCGTCTCGATGACTACTACGGCCCCGATGGTAAGGGCGATTATGTCGCCGTGTGCCCTGGCCACGCCGATCATTCCCCGAGCCTCCTCGTGGGCCAGGACGCGAAGGACGGCCGCCTCCTCGTGCACTGTCGCTCAGGGTGCACCGTGGCCACCGTGGTCAAGGCCATGGGCCTCACTACCTCGGACCTCTTCTCGGCCGACGACCGCCCGGACACCTCGCTCCCCGTCTCGAAGGCGCAGGCCGACCGCCCCGGGCCCGCCCCCGAGGACATCGCCGCCCTTCGTTACTACACCCTCCAATGCTCCACCCGCCTCGTGGAGGACGCTGGCGAGGTGGCCGAGGAGGCCCGCCAGTACGTCCGTAACCGCTTCGGCCTGGCCCCCGAGGACGCCGCCGCTCTGGGCGTGGGCTTTGACCCTGGGGGCGCGTGGTACGACGGGCCGCTAGACTTCGCATCGACCTACCTCCAGGTCCCTCGGATTACCGTCGCCTTCCGCGACTTCGACGGCATCACGACCGGCCTCCAGGCCCGTGCCCTCCGGGACCACATCGTCCGCTGGAGCGCCCCCTGTAACCCCGACGACGGGGCCCGCACGTTCTCTAAGTTCGCCTTCGTGGACCGCCAGACCGGCCTCGATACGGTCGTGCTCACCGAGGGCCCTGGGGACGCTCTCACGGTCTCCTCGGCAGGCTTCGACGCTCTCGCCATCCGTGGGGCCGCCGTCACGAGGAACGAGGCCCTACAGGCTGAACTCATTGAGGGCCTTCGTGGCCGCCGCGTGGTCCTGGCCGGGGACGACGACGACGCCGGGCGCGCCTATAACGCCACCCTCCTCTCCGTCTTCGAGGAGGCCGGGCTAGATGTCTACGTGCTCGGATGGCGGACCGCTCCCGATGGGGCGGGGGATGTCACCGCCTGGCACGAGGCCGACCCCCGAGGCTTCCGGACTTCCTTCGTGGAGGCCGTGGAGGCCGCACGCCACCCGGCCGCCGCCACCTCGCACTCCCCCGAGGGGGGCCGCTTCACGGAGGTGGCCATGGCCCGCCGCCTCCGGGACCGCCTCTCTGACGGGGGCCCGGGCGTCCTCTACGCCGAGGGCCTCGGCTTCTTCCTCTGGGAGGGGACGCACTGGACGCATGACCGCTCCGGCCACCGCACCCGCAGGAACGCTCAAGGGATGGTGGAGGCCCTACACGAAGAGGCCGCCGACATGCTCGCTAAGCACGAGGTCTCCGGCTTCCTGAGCCAGGACGAAGAGGCCGAGTGGAAGGCGCAGCGTAAGGCCGCCGAGCGCTTCGAGTCCTCCCTCCTCCTCGGGGGCGTGCTCCGTGAACTTGAGGCTATGGTCTTCGAGGACCACGAGAGGATGGACTCTCACCACCACCTCTTGAGCGTGGCGAACGGCACCGTAGACCTCCGCACGGGCAAGCTCGGACCGCACCGTAGAGAGGACCTCCTCACTCGCTGCATCCCCGTGCGGTATGACCCCTCCGCAGCGTGCCCGAGGTGGGAGCGCTTCCTCACGGAAATCTTCCCAGAGGACGCCGAGATGCCCGCCTTCATGCGCCGCCTAGTGGGCTACGGCATCACGGGCGAGACCTCGGAGCAGGCCTTCGCCGTCCTCTGGGGCACGGGGGCGAACGGGAAGAGTGTTCTCACGGACACCCTCACCGAGGTCTTCCGAGCCATCTCGACCACCACGCCCTTCTCGACCTTCGAGCAGAAGCCCTCGGGCGGAATCCCGAACGACCTCGCCGCCCTCAACGGGGCCCGCCTGGTCTTCGCCTCCGAGGGTGAACAGGGCCGCCTCATGGCAGAGTCCGTTATCAAGCGCGTCACGGGACAGGACCTCATCTCGGCCCGCTTCATGCGCCAGGAGTTCTTCGAGTTCCGCCCCACCTTCCTCATCCTCCTGGCCACGAATCACAAGCCCCGCTTCAAGGGCCAGGACGAGGGCCTCTGGCGACGCGTCAAGATGATTCCGTTCAAGCGGTACTTCGCCGAAGCGGACCGTGACCACCACCTCACCCGAGACCTCCGGGCCGAGTACGAGGGCATCCTGGCCTGGGCCGTGGCCGGGGCCGTGGAGTGGTACGACCTGGACGCTCTCCACGAGCCCGAGTCGGTCCGCCGGGCGACCTCCGCCTACCGGGACGCCGCCGATGGCCTCCTCGGCTTCGTGGACCTCTACGTCCGCCCCGAGGAGAACGGGCGAGTCCGGGCGAAGGATGTCTTTGAGCGCTGGAAGGGCCACCTCATCGAGGAGGGCGTGAAGGAGTCCGACATCTGGAGCCCCCGAGCGTTCTACGAATCCATGGAGGAGAAGGGCTACGGCCGCGCCAAGGTCCGCATCGCTGGCCGCCCTGAGTGGGCTCTCCTCGGCATGCGCCTCCTGACCGCAGAGGAGGCCGCCGCCGGTCTCTCGGATGGTCCCGACCCTGAGCACGATGTCCGCCCCGTGGGAAAGTCATGAAGCACGTTCTACACGTCCATCAACAGAAGATCAGGAAGGGGGAGCCCGCCATCATCGACCGCACATACCGGGGCTCTACCCACCACCGCCGTCTCGCCATCATCTGCCCGTGCGGATGCGCGCAGGTGGCCGCCGTCTTCGTGCAGTCGGAGACCCCCGACTCATGCGGGGCTCGGGTTTGGATCGAGGCCCAAGAAACTTCGCCCGAATATGTTGACTCTTGAGCGTCAAGCGTGTATGGTTACACTCATGGACATCACGACAATCACCACCACCTCCGGGAGCACCTACTACATCATCGGCGGGGATACCATCACCCGAGTCTCGGACTCCGTGATGGTCGGCCCCGATGGGGAGGCCCGCTACGACCTCATCGAGGCCGAGGACTTCACCGCCATCGGCCCGATCGAGGTGGGTCGCCCCCTCGCTGGCCTCGTAGGAGAAGCGCGCGAGCCCATCCGGACATCACCCATCACCTCCATCACCTACGACTGACCCTCCCCCACCGGCCCCCTCTCCCCACCTCGGGGAGGGGGGGCCTTCTTCGTTCTCGTGAGCACGAGGCACAACGGGGGCCGACACCTCCACCATGGACAAGTACGACCCCGAGACGTTCGACCCCTGCGGTATCGAGGGCTCCTCCGGAGGGTGCGCCACGTGCCCGATGGCCACGGAGTGCATCCCCGCCTCGCTCCTCGCCGACCTGGAGGAATACTTCCGGGACCCCCTGGAGCCTGAGGGCGCGGTACTCACCACCGTCACCCCTCGGAGCTTCGCGTGAAGCGCCCCCGCCAGGTCGGCCCGTTCACGTTCGGGCGGGCCCGCTCAGCGGTATGGCGGAAGTGGTGGGTCTTCACGGACCGCCGCCTCTACGAGTTCAGCACCGACAAGCGGACAGGCGGCCGCCGCTTCGTCTTCGAGGTCACGATCCTCGGGCCGCGATGAAGCTCGCGAACGGGACCGTCCTCTCGGTCAAGGTCGCTGGAGAATCCCTCTCGGTCTTCTACTCCGATGACCTCTACGCCTTCGCCGATTGGCTCGCCCTCCAGGGCCCCGTGGCCGTGGACACCGAGACCACCGGGCTCGACCAGTACCGGCAGGGCTTCCGCCCCCGCCTCCTCCAGGTCGGCACCGCCACGGAGGCCTTCGTCCTCCCCATCGAGCGTATGAACGCCGCCACCCGGGCCGAGGTGGGCCGCCTCCTCGTGGGGCGCTCGCTCATCTTCCATAACTCCACCTACGACCGCCTCGTGCTGGACGTGGCCGGGGTGCTCCCCCTCGAAGACCTCGCCCCCTCCGACTGGCACGACACGCGCACCCTCTCCCACCTCCTCGACCCACGGGCGAAGTCGGAGGGCGGGATGGGCCACGGTCTGAAGGACCTCTCCGACGCCTACATTGACCCCGCCGCCTCGGGTGAGGGCCAGAAGGTCCTGAAGGACCTCTTCAAGGCCGAAGGCTGGACCGGCGGGACCGGGTGGGCCGAGGTCCCCCTCGACCATCCCGACTATGTGCGATACGCCGGGCTCGACACAATCCTGACCGCCCGCCTCTTCGACATCCTCATGGCCCAGGCGAAGGACCGCGACCTCCTGCGCCTCTACGCCTTCGAGCGGGAGGTGGCCGACCTCTGCGCCCGTATGGAGCGCCGCGGCCTCCTCGTGGATGCCGACTACGTGGAGGGCTCGCTCCTCCCATGGCTCGAAGAGCGTGAGGCCGAGGGCCTGGCCGAGGCCCGCCAGTGGGGCGTGGAGAATGTGAACAGTACCGCCCAGGTGGCCGCCGCTCTCACCGGCCTCGGGTGGAAGTGCGAGGAGTTCACGCCGACCGGCAAGCCGAAAGTGGACAAGGCCGTGCTGGACATCCTGAGCGCCGAGGGTAACCCCGTGGCCTCCTCGGTCCAGAAGGCCAAGCGGGCCGGTAAGTGGATGGTGACCTACGCCCTCCCGATGCTCGAAGACGTGGACGCCGAGGGCCGCATCCATCCGAAGATTAACTCCCTCCAGGCGCGCACCGCACGGATGAGCGTGGCCCGCCCACCGCTCCAGCAACTCCCCTCGGGCGACTGGCAAATCAGGCGGGCCATCGTGGCCGACCCCGGGACCATCCTCTGGGCCGCCGACTACTCCCAGGTCGAGATGAGGGTACTGGCCGCCATGGCCGACGAGCAGAAGATGAAGGACGCCATCGCCTCGGGCGTGGACCTCCATGACTACACCGCCGCGATCCTGTACGGCCCCGAGTTCACGAAGGACGAGCGCAAGATCGCTAAGGGCGTGGGCTTCGGCAAGGTCTACGGGGGCGGGGCCGCCACCCTCTCCCGCCAGACTGGAGCGCCGATCGACGTGGTACGCCAGGCCGTCGCCACCTATGACCGCGAGTT
>JBFILE010000001.1:0-35863 GCA_041599855.1 Thermoplasmatota archaeon | reverse complement strand
CTCCGCGCCCTCCGTGTTGATGGACTGACCGACGGTGACAACCGTGGACCAGTGCCCGCCCGCCCCACGACGACCACGACGCCCGTCCGCCCACCCCACGACGACGGACGACGACGGACGACGCCGGACGACGCCCGCGGTGATGCGGGCTCCCTGTCTATCCCGTGCAATCACGACCGAAACGCCCCCACTCTTGCGCCCCTTCGGGCCCCCGCGCCTCGCTGCCCCCCGTCCGGACGCCCATCCTCACCGCCATGAGCCGCAGGAAAGTGGTTTCGTGCAAACCCTGAAACCCCCGGAATCGATCATGTCTCCCATGGATGCCTCGCGAAGCGGCCCCCTTGGCGCCCGTGCCATCGGGGTGTCTGCCGCCCTCATTCTCATGGCCTGGGCCGCCGCCAGCCCCGCCGAAGCCGCCACCACCGACGTCACCATCGTCGGATTCACCTACACCCCCAACCCCGTCACCTTGACCCGCGGCGACCTCATCCGGTGGACGAACCAGGACGCCGCCCCCCACACCGTCACCGCCGACTCCGGAGCCTTCAACTCCGGCAACATGAACCAAGGCACCGCCTACACCCTCGACACCACCGCCCTCGACCCCGGCTCCTACCCCTACACCTGCCTCTACCACGCCAACATGCGCGGCACCGTCACCATCCAAGCCGGCGCCAACACCGCCCCATCCGCCGCATTCGTCGTATCCGCCCAAGGCCTCCGCATCACCGTCGACGCAACCGGATCCACCGACCCCGACGGCACCATCACGGCGTACACCTGGAACTGGGGCGACGGAACCCCCGCCGGGTCCGGCCGCCACGCAACCCACACCTACGCATCCGCCGCCACCTACACCATCACCCTCACCGTCACCGACAACGCCGCCGCCACCGGAACCACCACCCGCAGCGTCACCGTCCAGAACCTGCCCCCCACCGCCGATTTCACCTACACTCCGGCATCGCCCACCACAGGATCCGACATCACCTTCACGAGCACCGCAACCGACGCCGACGGAACCATCGCCACATCCCAATGGTCCGACGGCGGAAGCGGATCATGGACCGGCACCACCTTCACCCACCGGTTCCCCACGCCCGGCGCCGCCACCATCACGCAGACAGTCACCGACAACACCGGCGCCACCGCAACCGCTTCGAAAGTGATCAACGTGGCCAACCGGCCACCCGCCCCGTCCTTCACCTTCAGCCCCACCGCCCCGATGGCCGGCGAAAACGTCACCTTCACCGACACCTCCACCGACCCCGACGACGGCATCCTCTCATGGGCATGGGACTTCCATGATGGCGGAACAAGTGGAATCCAACATCCGACCCATGTGTTCACCTCCCCCAACAACCACGTCGTGACCCTGACCGTGACCGACGGATCCGGTGCCACCGGAAGCGTCGAACACACGGTGCCCGTCGCGCCCAACGGGACCACTCCGCCGCCTCCCGACTCCAACCAGCCGCCGGTGGCACGCTTCACCCTGGGTGCACGGAACCTCACCGTGAGCACCAACGCCTCCACGAGCAGCGACCCGGACGGCATCATCACGACCTACACATGGGACTGGGGGGATGGCTCACCCGCGAACGTCGGCAACGTTGCGACCCACACCTACCACGCGGCGGGCACCTACGTGGTGACCCTGCGCGTCACCGACGACGACGGCGACGTTGCGGTCGCCGAGGAAACCGTGACCCTCAAGGCAGCAAACCTGGCGCCCGTCGCAGCCTTCATCCACGAGGTCGACGGACTCCGCGTGCACGTCGACGCCTCCCCTTCCACCGACGGGGATGGGCGCATCGTCGACCACGTGTGGAAGTGGGGAGACGGATCGGACCCCGCAACCGGCGTCACCGCGTCCCACACGTACGGCACCGCCGGGACGTACGATGTGAGACTCCTCGTCCGCGACGACGACGGAGCGATTTCCCTCGCCAAGGCCCCCATCACCGTGACCGCCCCCCGGTCCGAGGACGACATGGGAACCCGGGACCACGGCACGGGAGGCAGGTCCAACACGACCGGTGACGCGCCGGGAGGCCGCGACAACGCGCCCGGCGACGATGACGACGACGCCAAGGGCGCGGCACGACTTCCTCCGTCCGCCCTGTTCACCGCCAGTGTCGAAGGTTCCTCCGTCAACTTCAACGGAACCGCATCCACCGGCCGCGGCCTGCGCTACGCCTGGGAATTCGGCGACGGCGCCGTGGGCGAAGGGGCAGCGGTCAGCCACACGTACGCCGCACCCGGGTCCTACGCGGTCCGCCTCGGCATCGTGGACGAGGACGGCGCCGCAGCAGCCGTGGACCAATGGGTCACCGTGGCATCCGGCGGCACCGACCCCGGACCCGCCGCCGGCAACGGCGTCGCCCACGCGCCCGCCGGCAATCCGATCCCGGTCGGTTGGGGCGTGGCCGCACTTGCCGTCGCGGGCCTGCTCCGTCGCCACCGCCGCGGGCCCCCATGAATCGCCGGATCCCCCACACGGAGGCCCGGGCCCCACCGGCAACCCTGCTAGAAGCATGATGCACGCTGCGCGCCGACCGCGCGGCCATGACGCACACGGCCATCCTCGGTGACGTGGAAGTCCCCATCACCTATTACCCGGACGAGGCCGTGGGCCTCATGCAGCACGCCGGAATCGTCGGCTGCGGAGGCGCAGGATTCCCCACGTATGCGAAATTCGATCACCCGCCCCACACGCTCATCGTGAATGCCGCCGAAAGCGAACCCGGCTACTACGCGGACAAGCTCCTCATGCGCGACGAGCCCGAAGCACTCGTCCAGGTCTTCGATTTCCTGCAGAAGACCTTCAGCATGGAAACCATGATCATCGCCGCCGAGGATGTGGCCCGCCCCTACATGGCGGAACTGGAGGACCTCGCCAAGCGCCTCAAGGCATTCAGCGTCGCGTACATCGAACCGAAGTACGCGTACGGTCAGGAGAAGGCACTCTGCAAGGCCGTGCTCGGCATGGACATCCCGCGGGACCGGTACCCCATCCAACACGGCGTCATCGTGAGCAACGTGGAATCCCTCTTCAACGTGTACCGCGCCGTGTACCGCGACGAACCCGTGTGCACGAAGTTCATGCACGTGTACGGGGAAGTGGGTCCGCCCCGCGTCTTCGAAGCCCCCGTCGGGGCGCTCGCCGCCGACCTCCTGCGCATCTACGGTGTGGACCCGGCCGACTACAAGGATTGCCGACTATACGACGGCGGCCCGATCCTCTGCGACATCAAGGCCGACCCCATGGGTCCGGAACCCCTCATCCCCGTCCACCGGACCACGAATGCGTTCCTCGTGGTCCACCCCGACAAGGACCGGCCACGGAAGCGATACTACCCCGGCCCCGGGTGGGACACGATCCACAACGCCGAGGAAGCGCCGTGGGCCCCCTCCCTCATCGAGAACATCGAGGCCCGCATCCGCCGCGTCCACGTGCCCCTCACCAACCGGTTCTGGCACCACGGCACCATCGTGGTCGCGCCCGGCGATCCCGTGGTACGCGGCGACACCTTGGCCGAACCGGCGTCCGAGCCATTCAGTGTCGGCATCCACGCAAGCATCCCGGGAACCGTCGTGGACGTGACGCAGGATCATGTCATGATCGAACGCTGATCCGGGGCCTCACAGCCAGTCGTCGAACCAGACCTCAAGCACGATGCGGTACCCCGGATTCAGGGGCGCCTCCGTGCCGTCCTTGAACGCCACGTCGAGACGTTCCACGAGGTGCGCAGCCTGCTCGATCTCGGTGGCGCCGCCGTTCGTCAACGTGTACGACAACCGCACATCGACGAGGTGGACGCCGAACAACGTGTCGAACGGGATGTCGAGATCCAACGTGCCTGAAGTGGTGGTGGCCGAGGCGGTCCACGCGGTCGCGTAATACGATGGTGTGGCATTGGTGGGTGGCGGGGTTGGCGCAACGAGGCTCACGTTCACGGCGAACGAGCCCGGGACGACATTGGTGCCCAATGCGGTTTCAAGCGCCGTGAAATCATACGCCACCGTGACCGTGTCGCCGGGCCTCGTCACCGCCGTGTCGAGGGTGACCGCGCTCGCATTCAATCCGCTGCGTGACAGGTACTGGGTGGCAACGAGGAGTGAGTCCTCGGCACCGGCCGCACCAAGGGTCCACTTCGCGCGGCCGGCGAGCAATTCATCCTTGTACGCCAAGGTCACGTTGGCCTGGGGCGACCCGGCCGAAGGCAGAGGTGTCACAACGCCTTCCACGAATCCGTTCCCGAGGCTCGTGGTCAGGTTCTGATCCGAACCATCCGCGATTTCGACCGGCACCGACGCGGTTGACAGGACACGGCCGTGGAACACGGGAAGGGTCGTGAACGTCACGCGGCCGGCAGTGGCGGAGTGCACCTCGAAGTCGGGAACGATGAGCGTCGTCGCCCAGTTCGAACTGAACCCGGCCTGGGCAGTCACCCGTTCCTTCGCGGGGCCGGGACCCTTGATCAGCTCCCGGGTCGCGAGACCATTGTCCAGGTACACGCTGTGGCGAGCGCCCGCCGGCAGGAGGCTGGTGAGTTTCCGGGACAGGTTCACGGGATCCCCGTACAACGCCTGCGTCACATACTGGCGGGCCGCGTCGTTCGCGAACACCGGATCGTCCCCGACGGCGCGCTCAAGGAGGACGAGGCTGTCCCGTGCCGCGAGGTTGAGGTCGACCCGCGTGCCTTCCATGTTGTTGCTGGGGTGGTCGAGGCTCATGACGAATGCAAGGTTGGCGGCAAGGATCGTGATCACCACGAGTGCTTCCAAGGCGTAGAGGTTTCCCTCATCGCGCCCAAGGAGGGAACGGCGACGCATCACTCGAGATCCCACTCCCGGAACCACGTGACGAGTTCGATGTTGTAGATGGGGCTCGTGGGCATGGCGCCGTTGGGCGGAGTCACCACGAAGTACGTGAGGGAACGCTGGGCAAGGGCGACCCCCGCCCCCGTGGTCCACGACACTTCAATTTCGACCGGGTACACGCCGAACAGGCTGTTCCGGGCGACCTCGTAGGTGAACGAGTACACGCCCTTGAAACTGGGATTCGTCCGCCACAGGAGTTCGGGCTCCGTCGGGACGTGATAGGTGTACGCGTAGCCGGGACGTGTGACCGTGCTCGGCGGCGATGTGCCGATCGCCAGTTCATTCCCGAGGGACGATGCCTTCAGTTCGCCGACCTCGATCCCGGTGACGGGCATCGTGAGGTTCACCGGGTCGCCGAGAATGCTTCCGTCCAGGCCGTCCAGATAGTACAGGAGATCGTAATTGCCGGCGCCCGCGGGTTCCATGCGCACGATGGCGGCCACGTCCGGCACGCTGTCGTATGCGTGGGCGTGGTGGGCGGATCGGACGAACACGACGGGTCCCGGCAATTCCGGCGACACCCACAGGCCACGGCCACTCGTTCCGTTGAATGCCATGACCCGGTTCTGTTGATCCGCGACGAGGCCTGCGGGGATGCCGAGGGCGCTGAGGTTTGCCGCGGACAGGGTTTCACCGATGCCGATGATCACGTCCATGCCGCCATCCCCGTCCATGTCCGCCACGATGGCGAGGTCGTTCACGGCACCGTCCACGTGGAGCGTCCACATCCGGTTCTGCAGGGCCGACTTGATGTGGCCGTACGTGGCGTTGTAGTCCGCAGTCGTGGCAGCCGTGTCCACCTTGCCGGCGTTGGCCGCGTTCACGAGGAACGTGTCCGTCCATTGGCCGGTGGATTGTCCGATGGCGTAATCGGCGGCGATTGCGAACGAATTCACGCGGAACGACTTCTGGTTCAGGGAGATGTCGACGCCGAGCGTGAACCGCACGTGGAGGTCCGAGCCGACATACTGGGACGAGAACGAATCGTTCCCGAACGTGCCGGTGTAGATGCCGTCTGCGAGCTCCGGGTCGAGGGGGAACCAGTTCGTGCCGTCGACGCTGGCTTCCATCGTGATGGTCGTGGATGCGCCCGCGTACCGGTGGTCCGTGACGATGGTGATGTCCGTGTAGAATCCGTCGGCGAGGGTGTTCAGGTTGTGGGTCTGGAACACGGATTCGGGCATGTATGCGTGGGTCTGCGCAAAGGCGCGGGTGGTCGTGTTCCCGCCCGCGATGTTCGCCACGTCGTTCTCGAGCACGTTGACGCGGTTGTAGTCCGTGAGGGCGTACGGGGGCAGGAGGTTCCACGTGGCGCCGCCGTCGTAGGTCTCCATGTACACGCTGTCGTCCCCGACGAGGACGCCCCATTCCCCGTTGCGTCCCTTTGCGGGATCAAGGAAATCGATGTCCTGGAGCGTCCGGTTCGTGGGAACCGTGATCTTCGACCATGATGCGCCGCTGTCGGTGGTCTTGTAGAGGGCGCCGCTTTCGCCCACGACCCAGCCCGTGGTCACGTCACGGAACCAGCCGCCGTACAGGGTTTCCCCGCCGGCCACGCTGGTCAATTTCGTGAACGTCCATGTCTGGTCGGATTCACGGAACCCGTGCCCGACGGCTCCGTCCTGACCCACCACGATCACATTCAACGGGTCCACCACGATGATCCGGTGGAGCGTCTTCGAGATGGGGTCTCCGGACCATTCCGCGTCCTTCCAGTTGGTTCCGCCATCATAGGTTCCGATGACGGTTGCCCGGCCGTTGCAGTTCGGGCAGACGGTCCCCACCGTGAGCACGGTGTACGGGTCGAAGGCGTGCATGTCCTCGAAATCCCGTCCCACTTCGCCGGTCCCCGGAAGGGTCGCCGTGTATCCGACCCCGGGGATCCAGACCTTGATCAGGTAGGCGGTGGCGCCGAAGGTGGTGCCTCCGGTCTCCGTCTTCCACATGGTCCCCGCATCGCCCGCCACGTACCCCGTGTTCGCGTCAGCGAAGCTCAAGGTGTTCGCACCCGGGAACGCATAGTACGCGGCCACTTCGTCCATGTAGTACGTCCGTGTCGTCCACCCGTCTGTCGTGAACATGAAGTACCCGTCATTGCTCACGGACCATCCCGTGTCCGCATCCAGCCAAGCCACGTCCACGATCTCGGTTCCCGTGGCGAACATTTCGCCGTAGAGCGGGAATGAGGATTGGGTACCGTTGTAGGCATAGACGAACCCGTCCGCTGCACCGCCCACGAAATCCGTGACTCCGTCATTGTCGATGTCGGCGGCGTCGATCACATCGAAACTTCCACCGTTCACGAACCAGAGTGTTTCGCGGTTCGGGCCGATGGCCACAAGACCGGGGTTCCGGTTGTCCACGTACGGTTTCTGGAGTTCCGCGGTGAGCGCTGCGCCCGGGTCCGTCGTGTATGTGCCCGCGGTCAGGTTGATCGGTTGCGACAGTCCGACACTGCTGCCCGAGCCCGTGGTGACGAACCAACCGTCGGTCGCCGCCTGTCCGATGACGCCGCCCCGGACGAGAGCCCGTTCGGCCGAGGTGTCGTAGATCCAGGACGGGACGAGGTCGCCCGTGGTTCCGTTGAATGCGAAGACGATGCCGTTCGAGTCGGCCGCGAGCACGTCTGCGATCCCGTCGCCGCTCACGTCCGCGGAGGCATCGATGGCCGTGATGTCGAACCCGTCGAAGGTGGCGGGGATCCCCGTGTATCCGCGCACTTCGTAGGTTGCGTAGGATGCGGACGTGCTCTGGGCCCAACGGACGGTGAAGTCCGCATTGATGGCGAAGACGTTCGGCTTCCCTTGCGCCATGCCCAGGAGATACACGGTGTCACCGTCGATCTGGGCCGCGGTCATGATCGACAGGTCACCCATGTTCGCGGTGGGCAATCCCTGGGCCTCCAGATAGGAATCGAGCGCCAACTGGTACCCGCTCATCTTGCTGCCGGTCCGGCCGTCGAGGACGAAGATCTTGTTGGTTGTGGTGGCGACGATGACGTCCTGGACGCCGTCGGCGTTCACATCCCGGACGAGGAGCTTCGCAACGCCGGACGACATGACATCGCCCTCGGTGATGGATGAGGTCTCGATAGCCGTGTGGTTGTCGAGACCGTAGGGTGCATACACGCGGAACGTGGTCGTCGCGGGGATGCCGAGGTCCGCGAGGGTGAGGAGCAGGTTGTGGTTGTCCACATTCACGTAGGCGCTCGAACCGATGGGGACGAGGGTATCCTCGAGCGTGATGTTCACGAGGTTGAGGTTGTCGCGCTCGATCGCGACCGGCGTGATGTTGTAGTGCCAGGATCCCGGGATGTTGACGCCGCGGTGGATGGCGTTCGTGGTGAGGGCGTACCCGTTGCCGACGGTCGTTTCGTACCCGGTGAACGGCAGCACCGCGCCTTCGGGGAGCACATTGTCGTAGAATACGGCAGGCAGGATGCGGCGGGTGAGGGTCTCCGTGTGGGATCCGACGTTGGCGTCCACGTTCACGTAGTTCCGGATCTCCCGGCGGGTGCCGGTTCCGGTGCCGGTGACCTGCAGCGTCCATTCCTCCATGGAATTCGAGGTCAGGTTCAGCTCCCCCGTCCAGTCGAGGCGCGACGCGGACGTGACGGACCACCCGGGCTCGCCATTCAGGACGCTCACGCCGGAGAAAAGGGATTTCCCTTCCGGCTGTCGGATCTGGACGTGGGTGAGGGTGATCGACCGGGATGACGCCTGGATTTCGGGGTCATCCGGGTCGAGTCCGGCAAGGAGTGTCGCGTTCGCCGTCGTGATCAGGCTCCGCGGATTCAGGAACCCGACGAGCCACTGGTTGGCTTCGCCGTTCCCCATGGGTTTCGGGATGGACGCGTACACGCCATGGAAGTCGCCGCCTGTCGGGACGGGTGAATCCCGGACCTGGATCACGGCCTCCGCACGGCCTTGGACGGTGCCGGCGAGGCGCATGTCGAGTTGGTGGAAATCGTAGAGGTCGACGACGTTGTCCATGTGGAACACGAAATGGCCTTTCGTGGGGTTCAGTGTGGATGCGAGTTCCGCGACGATGCGGCCGCCCGTGGAGTTGCCGGTCACGGTCTCGAGGATCGTCCAGTCCTCGTTCTCGGCAGCGGTCACGGTGACGTCGAAGCCCCGGGGGATCTGGATGATGAGTTTCGTTCCCGTCGGGAGGCCGTACGATGCCACGTCCTCGTAGCCCACGTAGTAGGTCGTGTTGTCCGTCGAGGACCGGTCGACGAGGGTGATGGCTTCGCCTTCGGAGTTCAGGAGATGCAGCCCGACGTTGGTGGTGATCGACCCGGGGCCACCCTGGATCGTGGAATAGTACGAGGTGAGGTTGAAGGTCCTGCCGCTGTCGCGGATGATTCCCGAGAAGTGGACGGCGAGGGGCACACCGCCATCATCGACGGGGTTCGAGTTGTACACGGGCAACGCATACACCCCAAGACTGGTGGGGGTCGACGTGACGAAGTGCGAGCGTTCCGTGAACACGTACGTCCATTTCGGTTCGAGGAGTTTCGAGGACGTGACGGTCTCACCGGACGGTTCATGGCTCACGTACACGGGCAGCGACCCGTAGCCGTTGTTGATGTAGACGTTGTAGGCGGTCGCCGGTGGGAGGAGTTCCTCCAATCGCGTGCTCAAGGGTCCGGTATTCCCCTGGAGGGCGAGGGCGATGAACTTGGACAATGTGTTGTTGCCGTATCGGACATCGGTGAGCGGGGTCTCGTAGATGATGTTCAATGCGTCCGTCCCGGATTCCTCGAGGGCGCGACGCTCCGGTTCGGTGGTCGTGGTGGGCGCGTCGAACGTGATGACGAAGCTGATGGCACCAACCATGACAATCCCGATGAGGATCGCTTCAAGTACGTGGATGTTCCCTGCGTCGCCCATGGTATCACGCGGCGGGGGCTGGAAGCTCGATTGAAGAGGCCTTGCAGCACGTCCGCCGACTTGCGTCTCTCCCACTTCCCTTATTTAACGCATGGGATGAGGGGGGTTCTGCGACCCCCGACCCAGGGGTCGCACAGCTGCTCCGAGCGGGGCCCGACCGGCCGTGAAGGCGTGGCCGTCGTTGGTGCCGCCACCGCAGGCATCAGGGTGGCATTTCGGGGGGGCGCCCTGCTGCCCGCCGCGGCCCTTGCCTAATCCACCGCGAGGATCACGGTTTCCTGCACGGTCATCCGGTCGTCCCGGACCTGGATTTCATACGCCAGTGCCTGGACGCGGCCCGTGGAGTCTCCCAGCCACAGCAGGCCGTCGTTGCCGCCGTCATAATCGCCGCTCAGGGTTGCTCCCAAATAATCGGTGATGAAGTCCCAGCCGCCGGCTCCGATGTCATACTCATCCCGGACCGCGCCCGAACTGTTCCCGGCGAGGGTGAGGCTCACTTCGAGACCGCGCGAGATGGCCAGGGTGCGGATGGTGGCTTCCGAGGATTCGAAGAGTGCCAGGGCACTCGTGTTGGAAAGATCGCTGTTTGTGCCCGAGTGGACGGTGGCACGCATGTGCTCATGGATGAACCGGTAATCCGGTACGAGGCCGGCATCCTGGTCCCGCGCCGTGGACGCATTCAGGTCCGTGACAAGGCTGTAGGTGTAGGCGCTCGCGGTGAACGCGAGGACGAGGATGATCCCCGCCAGGAGCAGGAAGTGGCCTGCATCATCGAGTGGTTCCGGTTCATTGCTGTTGATTCGGATGGTTGATTTCCCCCGTTCTCTTTGGCCGTTCCGGGTTCCGCGGCGCGCGCCCCCGCGCCCCCGCGCGAATCCGATCCGATTCGTCAGATGAGCGTGGCCATGGCCGACACTTCGTTCGAGTACGTGCTTTCCCCTTCGGCATTCACGGCCGTGACCCGGTAGTGCCATGTCACGAGGGCCGGAACCGTCGCCGAGTACGACAGCGTCGGCGCGCTCACGCTTGCAATGAGCACCGTCGGGTTGGGCGATGTTCCGCCATACACGCGGTACGACGTGATGGCACTACCCCCGTCGCTCGCCGGCTCATCCCACGTGAGATCGATCCGGAGGGCGAGGCCCACGGCGGCCAGGTTCAGCGGCGCCGACGGAGCCCCCACGGGCATGCCACTCGTGACTGTCGATTGCGCGCTTTCACCGAGTGCGTTCACCGCCGAGATGGTGTAGTAGTAGGTCACGAGGTTGGTCACGCTCGTGTCGGCGTAGGAGGACGTGTCCCCGACGGTTGCAAGGAGCGACAGCGACAGGGGCGAGGTTCCCCGGTAGATCTTGTAGTTCGTGATCGGGGACCATCCGTCAAGGGTCGGGGGTGTCCATGAGACATCGATGCGGGCCGGGGACCCGACGGCCGCCGGCAGCAGCGGCACACCGGGAGCAGTCGCGGCGGTGGCACTTGCCACGCTGGAGCGGGTGCCCTCGCCGTGCGTGGTGACGGCGGCCACCCGGTAGTGGTACGTGACCCCGGCCACCACGGTCGTGTGGCTGTACGACGTGCCGGGGGCGATGCTCGCGATGAGGGTCGTAGGCGGATCCGTGGCGCCACCGTATACCCGCACCGCCGTGATCGGGAATCCGCCGGTGTCGGTTGGCAGGGTCCATGTGAGGTCGTTCTCGCCGTTGTCCGGCGTCGCCGTCAAGGACGTGGGGGCTGCAGCAGGCTGCCAGGGGATGGCGGCGAGGGGAATGGTCGAGGCACCCTCTCCACCGGTTGAAACGGCCGACACGGAGAGGGAATACGTGTACCCGTTGTGGAGTCCGGTCAGGGTGGCCGATGTTGTGGCCACCTGGGTCATCAGGACCGGGCTCGCGCCGGTTTCGTTGTATACGCGATACGCACTGATCGTCCCGTTGACGAATGTCGGCGCGTCCCACGTGAGGGTGATCGACCCGCCGGAAGGCGTTGCGAGAGGGTTGTTCGGGGGGGACGGAGCCTCCTGGGGGGTGGCTGCCACGGCCGTGGTTCCCGGTCCCTCCCCAGCCGTATTCTCGGCGGTGATCGCGTAGTAGTACTGCTGGGTGTTGGTCAAGCCCGTATCGAGGTACTGCAGTGCGGTGCCGACCGACGCGATCCGGGTCAGGGACGCGGCGGACGGTCCTCGTGCCACGTGGTAGTCGGTGATGGCGGCGCCGCCATCATTCTGGGGCGCGGACCAGGTGACCGTGACGTTCGTGTTTCCTGCGTTTGCGATGAGGAATCTGGGTGCCCCGGGCTCGTCCACGCGGACCACGGGTCCCACCGTGGCGCTCGACCCGCTACCGACGGCGCTGCGTCCGCGGACGGCGTAATAGTACGAAGTGCCGGGGACTGCGGTGTTGTCCTCGTAGGTGGTCGTGGACGAGCCCGTCGAGGACAGGTAGCCGAGTGCGGACGGGTTTGTTCCGCGGTACAGGTAGTAGCCCGTCAGGGAGGCACTTCCGGATGCAGGTGCGGACCATGACAGGTCGATCCCGGTGTCGTCCGGGGTTGCGGTCAGGCCGGAAGGGGCGTACGGGGGTTGACCGGGGGTGATGTTGCCGCTGGCCGAGTCACTCGCTCCGTACGCGTTGTTTGCGCGGACCGCGTAGTCGACGAGTGTCCCCTGGATCCTCGCGGTGTCGTTGTACGTGTAGACGTCGCCGTCCACGGTGGCGATCAGGGTGTTGTCCGCGTAGATCGTGTAGCTGCGGATGGGTCCGCCGCCGGGGGATGCGGGCGCGTTCCAGTCGAGGGTCACGTAGGCGGCATTCCCGGCGCCAACGCTCACGCCTGACGGAATGCCGCTGTTCAGGTCCAGATACCGGGGCGCGGTGGGAGCCCCCGAGGGTTCGGCATTCACGGAGATGATGGCGATCTCCGTGAGGTTCATCTGCGTGTTCGAGAAATAGTAGTAGAGGACCACGGCCTGGAGGTAGCCCGCGCCGCCGTCGGTCCAGATGTAGCCGTCGTTCGTTCCGTCGTACGCGCCGTAGAGGCGTTTCCCGTCCAGCGTCACGAGGTCATCGTACCGGTTGGCCCCGTTCACGAGATCCAACTCACTCGTTGGGGCGCTCCCGTTCGCGGGGATGGCGATCATGTCGAAGCCTCGGCCGTTCTGCAGGAATTCGAGTTCGAGGACCGTGGTGTTCAGGACCTCGTGGACGGAGGAGGCGTCGCTCGTGAGCCCGATGGCGCTCGCGTACACGTCCCGCGTGCGCTCCCGGATGAAGCGCCATTCCTCGACGAAGGTGGTCTTGCTCGTGTCGGAGGAATCGCCGGCGGCCTCGTTCAACTGGGTGAGGCCGATGGAGGTGGTCACAAGAGCCAGGGCGAGGACGATGCCGGCAAGCAGGATCATGTTGCCGGAGTCGTCACGGGCGATGCTGCGGGGCGTCCGCTGGGGCGGAGGGCGGACCTTGGCACGTGTTCGACCCGTTGACAACTTGGAACCCCGTCCCCCTGGCTTCTCTCTGAACTCCCTATTTACCGTTGCCCTCGTGGCTCCGGGGCCCCTGTGCCCCGGTGGCCCTCCAAGGTTCCTGCGGATGGACCGTTGCGCGGGACGTGGACGCAGCGGCGCCACGGCTGTTCTTCCCCGGCGCCCGGTCCCCGCGCTCACCGCCCACGGTGCCTCGCGCTGCGAATCAAGGCGGGGGACCTCACCCGTGGAGGTCAGCCGACGCGGCGGCTCACGTGGGCCATCCGCGACGACCGGCCATGGCCTCAGATCAGGAGGAACCGGAACACCACGTATGCGATGATGATCATGATGAATGCGTGCTTGAGCCCGTTCACGGGCTTTCCGCCCTCCATCACTCCGGCCACGAGTCCGCCGCCGAGGCCCTGGATGATGGCGGCGTGGAAGAACACGATCTTGAACGCGCCCTCGTCGAACTTCTGGAACGTGACGCCCCCGATCTTCACACCATCCGCGTTCGCCATGGCCTTTGCGACCTCGGGGATGAACATGGCGTTCAGGATGGCGACGACGCCCACGAACACGCAGAATGCCACGTAGATGATCATCACGTAGATGCTCATCGAGGCCTTCCGTTCCTTCAGGATGAGCTGGATCTCGCGGCTGTCCTCCGCCGCTGCCGAGAGGACGTCCATGACGCTGCCTCCCGCATTCGAGGCTTCCACGATGAGGCTCACGGTGCGTTCGATGAGGGGCGTGCGGACGCGTTTGGCGAAGCGTTCGATGGCTTCGGTGAACGAGATGCCCCACTCGATCTGGGCACCCATCTTGCGGATTTCCCAGGTGAGGGCCCCGTAGTTCCCCTTGGACGCCGTCACGACGGCCTGGGTCAGGGTCATCCCGCTGCGCTCGCTCTCTGCGAGGTCGCGGAGGAATTCCGGGAACTTGCTGTCGATGGCCCGCATGCGGGCAGCCTCCTTGTTCTGGTACCAGCCGTACGGGCCGAGACCGAGGAGGAGCGCGAACACGAAGAAGTCGGTCGCATGCTGCTTCTCGAGGTCGATGGGGCCGAGGGCGTTGAAGATCTCGGCGTAGACGAGGGCACCGTACGTGGTCAGCGTGACCGCGACGACGCTGCTGAATCCGAGGATGAGGTACCGGTTGAGTTCCTCGGGCGTGAGCCGCTTCTTCCCGATGTCCTCCTCCTTCTGCTTCTTGGCCCACTGGGGGTCGATGTTGACGCCCTGGAAGTACCTCATCACGAGGACGACGAGGAGGATGATGCCGCCGACGAAGACGCCGAAAAGCGTGAGGTCGAAGGCGACGCCCTCCTGGACGGGGAGGACGCCGAGGCTCGCGGCCACGATGACGCCGGTGAACGCGAGGAGGAGCACGGTGCTCACCACGTATGTGGCGATCATGTTCCGTCGGATGGTCTCCTTCGTGGTCGTGTCCGCTTCCGCGCTCGCGTCGATGCGCTCCCGCATCATGCTGACGATGCCGGGCAGGAGGGCACGGATCTTGACGAACAGGGTGAGCGCGATGACCGCGGTCGAGAGCATCAGGACCGCATTCGAGAGTTCGATGCCGGCGCCTTGGGCGAGGCCGCTTCCGATGAATCCACCGTAGAATGTGCTGACGGCGATGACAGTGACGAGGACGGCGCTCAGGGCCTTGGCGCGCTCCGTGTACTTCACGTCCGTGGGCACGTAGACACGCGCAATCACAGTGGCAAGAAGCGGCAGGAGGGCCAGGGCGAGGATGAGCGGATGGTTGTCCACGAACAGGCGCAGCAGGTCCTTGAAGAGTGCGACGTTGGCCACCTGCGCGAGGAACGCGAGGCCGGTCACGATGGCAAGGACAAGTGCGAGGAGGCCGAGGGCGACGCTGAGTGTGCCCAGGATGAGCTTGCGCAGGTGTCGCGCGCCCTCCACGCCTTCCCCGAATTCGAGGCGGGTCTCCACGTGGGTCACGCCCATGGAGAATGCGGCCACGAGGATGGTCGCGATGGCACCCACGACGGCGTAGATGGCCGTGGTTTCCGGGAGCACGCCGAAGCCGGCGAGGAGGCTGAGGATGACGGCGAGGCCGGAGAGGGCGCTTGCCGCGATGACCGTGGCTTTCGGGATGTTCGAATCACGGAACCGCGGCTCATGCTCGATCCATTCCGCGACCGCCCTCAGGTCCGGGAGGCGGAGCGTGTTCCGGGCCGCAAGGTACGCGGTGATGGCTGCGAACGCGAGCACGAAGCTCGCGCGCGACGATTTCATGAACCCGATGCCGAGGGCATCGAGGGCGCCGAAGGCCGTCCCGAGTGTCAGGACGCCGAGGAGTGCGGTCGCGCCGAGAGTGATCCACGTTGCCTGGAGCGCCTGCCGGCTGAGGCGTCGGGCGCCCTTCGTGTTGGACGTTGCCGCGAGCGGGATGGCAAGGGCGAGGAGTCCGACGGGGCCCGCGAGGACGACCACGAACAGGTTCACGAAGTTCTCGGCAAAATCGCCGAAGACGAGGAACGCCCCGAATGCGGCGAAGATCGCGAGCACGTTGATGAGCCCGAGGGTCAGGAACGCGATCGACAGGACGATCGTGTATCCGTTGAGGAACAGGTCGCCCCGGAACGCGAGTTCCTCGTCCGCCTCGTCCACCTGCGGGAGGGGTGCGAGGGCGAATGCGACCACCGGCACGGTGGCCATCGCGAGTGCGAGTCCAAGGACGAGGACAGCCCCCGTGGGGGACACGAACAGGCTCACGAGGACGGCGGAAACCGCGACGATCGCCGCGGTGAATCCCATGATCTTCGCAATCCTTGCGAGTCGCCGGGGGTCGGCGAGGAGTCCCGTGGGTGGCAGGCGGCCCGCTTCCGGCGCGTCCTGTTGCGGTTCGGTCGGCGCTTCTCCCCGGTTCGCGTTCCCGTTCATGGATCACACCTCCGGGGTCATCGCCTGGAGGGCGAAGACGAAACCGGCATTCGCAATGGGCAGGAGCCCGTACACGATGAGGAGCAGTTGACCGGGTCCGCCGCCTCCCATCATGCCCATGATCGCCATCATGACGATGAGGAAGAGGGGGCCGGCCACACACGCGGTCACATACGTTTCCGCCATGAGCCCCATCATCTCGACGAAGGCCTTCTGTTCCTGGCGGTTCTCCCACATGTACCGCTGCGCCTTGGCCTGGAAGTACACCTGCAGGTCGCCGCCACTCGTGACGGTGGTGATGGCGCCCTGGAGGAATTCCGTCCACTTCTCGGACGGCGACCGTCCGATGGCGAGCTTCATGGCGCTCACGGAATCGCGTCCGAAGTAGGCCATGTCACGGTACAGCCGTTCGGCTTCCCGCGCGCACTCCCCGTAGATCTTCTGGTTCGCAAGGGACCGGAACATCTCGTCGAGCTGGACCCCGGCGCTGGCCATTGCCGCGATGTAGTTCAGCGCGTACGGGATCTTCATGTCGATGTCCTTGGACCGCGCCTTGGCGCGGGACGCGGGCCCGGCAACCGTGGACACGTAGGCCATGAGGCCGACGAAGATCGGGAACATGATGACGCCCACGATGGCAAGGGGCGGCAGTGCGATTCCTGCGAGGGGCAGGAGGATGGTGTACGCGAGCAACGCGAGGACGAGACTGAGGAGTGTCGATATGCCGGCGATCACGAAGCTGGTCGCTAGGAACGCTTCCGCCCGGATGCCGAGGTGGGCCTGCCTGAGGTCGTCCTTGAGTTTGGCCACGTTCCCCATGTTGGAGACGGCGCCGCCGAACATCTTGTACGATACCCGCTGAAACTCGTTAAGCGCCACGCTCGCCCTCCCCGTTCTCGCCGTCGGGCGACCCGTTCTTCTTCCTGTTCAACGGCGCCACAAGGCCGTGGTCCCTGCGGTCGTCGGTCGCATCTGCCGCGTCCGCGCCGCCTTCGGCATCCGGGGAATCCCCGTCGCCCCGGTGGAGGGATTCCTCGGGGCTCGGGACCTCGCTCGGCAGGGCCGTGAATCCGCCGCTCTCAAGGAGGTCGCCGTTCCCGGCTTCGAGGAGGTCGCCGTTCCCGGCTTCAAGGAGATCCGGGTCCCCGGGTTCGAGGCGGTCCGGATCGCCGGCTTCGAGGAGGTCATGGTCGCCGCGTTCGAGGACGTTCTCATGATCCGGGGGAGTGGCGTCGAACTCGAAGGGCTCGTCGTCCGACGCGTCATCCGCCGCCATCGGCTCATCGGCCACCGGTGCGTCCTCCATGTCGCGGCGGACCTCCTCCATGAGCTTGTCCTTCTCCTTGTAGTAGCGTTGGATCACGTGGGCGACTTCGAGGTAATCGTTGATCTCCTTCTTGATGAGCCAGTCGATGACGAGCTTCCGGTCGTCGAATTCGAGGCGCATGTCGTGGGCGCTCATGTTCCGCTCCATCTGGATGCGCTCAAGGACGTACGAGACGCCGCTGAACTCGAATTCATCCGTGGCGGGATGCCACGAGAACACCTCGTTCGTGAGGATCTCCCGGGTATGGGGGTCGAGTCCCACGATCTCGATGAGTTCCTTGGTGCGGCGCACGCGGCGTTCCCCGATGCGGGTCTGGATCTGGATGGAGACGATGTCGAGGGCTTCAAGGAGACTCCGCGGGATGGAGATCGGGCTCGATTCCAACCGGTGGATGACGCTTTCCGCCGAGTCCGCGTGCATGGTCCCGTAGGCCGTGTGGCCCGTGGCCATGGCCTGGAAGAGGGCGTACGCCTCGGCGCCACGCACTTCACCCACGAGGATGTATTCCGGCCGCTGGCGGAGGGCCGCCTTCAGGAGCGTGAACATGTCGATCTCACCGGCTTGTCGCCCGTGGGAGTCGCGGGGCCCGAAGCCGGATCGCGTCACACCGGGGATCCAGTTCGGGTGCGGCAGGTTCACTTCACGCGTATCCTCGATCGATACGATCTTCATCTGCGCGGGAATGAAGAGCAGGATCGCATTGAGCGATGTCGTCTTCCCGGAAGCCGTCCCTCCGGCGTAGATGGCGCTCGCGCCATTCTGGACGGCAAGCCACCAGTACGCGAGGATGTCGGCATTCATGGTGCCGAAGCGGACAAGGTCAGGCGGGGAGAACGGATCCGGCTTGAACTTCCGGATGGTGAACGTGGACCCGTTCGCGGTAACCTCGTCGGACAACGTCGCATTCAGACGCGACCCGTCCGGGAGCGTGGCATCGAGCAGGGGTTCGGCGATCGAGATGTGCTTCCCGGACCGCTGGGCGAGCCGGATGACGAAGGAATCCGCTTCGTCATGATCATTGAACATGATGGTGCTGCGGAACGACTCGTACTTCCGGTGGTACACGAAGATCGGGATGTTGGGTCCGTCGCACGAGATATCCTCGATCTCACTGTCCCGCATCATGGGGTCGAGTTTTCCGAACCCGAGGAAATTCCTCAGGATGTAGTACACGACCTTCTCCTTGGACTTGGGGGAAAGGACGATGGAGTAGTCGAAGATGATCTCGTCGATGCTCCGTGTGAGCATCTCGGCGGCGGCCTTCATGCCGAGCTTTGCGAGGCCGACCTCGATGACATCGACGAGGGTCTCCTCGACGAATTCGAGGATGTTCTGTTCCCGCTCATCCATCTGCGGTTCAAGGACCTCGTAGACGTACTCGTGCGCCTTGTCATCGTAGGCGATGCGGACGAACGCGTAGGGGTCCTGGATCGGGTAGACCTCGATCTCGCGGAGGGGGGCCTCAAGGGGCGGGATGACCGTGATCGGCCCGTCGGAATCGGATGCGTCCGCAGCTTTTTTCTTGAAGAGTTTTCCGAAGAGGCCCTTCTTCGGTTCCTCGAAGGGATCGCCCTCGCCGGGGGGGAGTTCGCCCCCGACTTCGGCGTCGGTGTCGGCGTCCGCGGGAGCACCCGCTTCCGCCGCTGCGCTTCCGGTTTCCGGGTCGACCGGTTCCGGCTCCTCGGCGAGGGGTCCAGCGTCGGCATCCAGGGTCGGTTCATCATCGACGATCGCAAGGGCGGTCGGGCCCTGCCGCTCTTCCGTCATGGCGTCGAGATCGTCGAAGGGCTCGGGTGCCGAGGCGTTTGAATCGGGACCGGCGTAGCCCGGGGCGTGGTCATGGGCCCCGGGCGGGGAGAGGACGCCGTGGCCCGCGAGTTCCGTTCCCGGCACTTCCTCCGCAGTCACGAAAACCGGCTCATCGGGAGAGGCATGGACGAGGGCGGATTCCGCGAATGGTTCGCTGTCGGAAGGCGCAGACACGTCCATTTCGACGGCGTCATCGGTCTCCGGCAACCCCTCCGCCATCATGGCCTCGGCGGATGCGTCTTCCGCCAGGGCCTCGAAATGTTCGAAGGTGGCCGGTTGGGCCCCATCCTCGGAGGCCTCGTTCGGCAGGACCTCGGCGGTGGTCGTTTCGTCGAACGCGAAGTGGTCGGTGTCGATTGGGGCGTGGCCTTCGTCCGACGCGGGGGCCATGTCCGGCGCGTCGTCGCGCGGCATTCCGGGCGACATGTCCGGCGCTTCGTCCAGCGGCATTCCGGGCGACATGTCGGGCGACAGGTCCGGGGCGGGTTCTCCGCTGTCGTCGGCGAGGGCTTCCGCCACAGGCGGACCTTCCAGTTCCCCGTGGGCGGTTGACGGGAGTCCTTCCTGCGCCGGAACCTCTTCACCGTCGGCACGCTGGTCACCGGAATCGTGGCCGTCGGTCGCGGCGTCGTCTCCCGGCCATGACAGGATCACGCGGACATTGTCCACCGTGGACGGTCCATCCGAGACCTTGCGGATGGCGATGGTCAGGGCGTCGGCGTCCACGTCGGCCATGTCGAAATGGGCGAGGATCGCAGCGCGGTCGTCGGTCGTGAGCGCGGCCCATGCATCGGGCGCGTTCGCAAGGAGTCGGGCGGGCGGGACGTCGGCGCTCGAGTCCCGGAGCGCGTGGATGAATTCCCGGAGATTGATCGAGCGTTCCATGGTATCAGTCCTGGAGGGGGAGGAGGGTGATGGTCTTCGTCAGGGTGCTGCCCGAGATCACTGGGGCGTACCGGATGACGGCGGTCTTGTGGTAGCTGTACACTTCGCCGGAGAGCACGAGGTCGTTGATCGCGTCCAGCTTGTACGTGGTCGTGGTTGCCGTGGCGCTGCCTTTCGTCGTGTCCACATCCACCGAGGATGCGGTGAGTGTCACGCGGTAGTCGCGGTCGTTGGGAGGCGTCGGCAGGTCCACCTGGATCTCGTAGGTGGCGTTGGGGAAATCCTGCGCCACGATGGACGCTTCGAGGACGCGGCTTGCGACGCGCGCGGCGACACTCTTCATCTCGACTGCGGTCACGACGCCCTCGCTCGTGTCCTGCGAGTTGTTGAACGTGGACATGGCGATGACGAGGAGGAAGCTCGAGATGACGAACATCAGGAGGAAACCGATGACCTCGGACACGCCTGAGTCGTTCCGGCGGATGCCTGTCGAGCGTCGTTTGATCATGTCATCATCCTCCGTCAAGTGCTTGCCGTGATCACGCTGTGGACGAGGGTGAACACCATGCCGCCCGAGTATTCGTATTCCAGGTAGGTGCGCCCTTCGCTCCCCACCGTCTCGGTCACCGTTGTGAAGTTGTACCCGCGGGCTTCGTCGAGGAAGAATGTGTGCCACGCGTTCGTGAGGTTCCCGGTCGCGTAGATCTTGATCCGGGGCACGCCCGTCTCGTCGGACAGGGTCGCGGTGGAATAGAGGCTGAACAGAACGTCGAAGCGGGCTTCACCCGAGAACGACCCGGTGCCGTTGAACTGGACGGTGCGCATGAAGAACCGGTGGCTTCCGGCGCTCGTGCGCGGCGCGGGGATGGGCGGCGTGTTGTCCACGAAGAACCCGTCGCCCTGGCCCGGGATGATGGCGCCGTTGGAACTGTACACGTGCCTCGGTTGGGCGGCGCCGATGAGCTTGTAGTGGATGGCTCCCGTGTCCACGATCCACGCTTCGCCGACCGTCTGGCTGGTCGTGGAGTCCGTGATCTCGAAATGGAATGTCCCTTCGTAGTGGCTTCGCGCGACACCCACGGTCGTGTAGGTCCAGAATTCCTGGGATGCGCCACTGGCAATCGTGACGGCGCCCGCCGTCGTCATGGGAATGGAGGATCCGGAAACCGCCGACACGTTGAGCAGGGTTTCGCTTGCCCCATCGACGAGCGACGCGTTCACCATGATGGTCACGGATGAGGCCCCGTGGTTCACGATCTTCAGGGCGTTGTCGGCGTCCACGAATTCGATGTACGTGAAATTGTAGCTCGCGTCGCGGTCGGTGGCGACGAGCCACCGTTCCGTGTTGGCTTCGATCGTGATGCCGCCGCGGGAGAGCGAGGGTTGCCAGCGTTTCGCGGTCTTGCCGGCGGTGCCGGCAACGAGCTCGCGCACGGTCGCATCCAGTTCGTCGAACTGGTTCTGGACGCTCTTGTACTCGACCTGCTCCTTCATGGATTCGATCGCGGGTAGGCCCCACACGAGGACGGCACTCACGCCGACCACGGAGATGGCGAGGATCATGATCATGCCGATGACGGGACTCACGCCGTCGTCGCTCCGCCATCGGAACATGGTTCCGCGCGGATGGCTCGCCGGCATTCGGGGCCGGGAGACTGATGCGTTGTTGGCAGACCCCGCAGACATCCAGACCCCTGCTCGCCAAGACCCTCTATATGTAGGCACGGGAAGAGCCAAGGGGGCAATTTACCGCTGACGGCGAGCAGTACGCCCGCCTCCGCACGGATCAGAACACCCGCTTCGTGGATTCCAGCCACAATCCCTTGTCCGTCTCCTTGAAGAGGAGCATGCGGACCGGATCCCGGACGTTCAGCATCTTCGAGACGATGAGGTACGAGTAGATCCCGAACCCCTTCTTCTCGGACCCGACCTCGAGGACACCTGTTGCGAGATGGCGCAACTGGGTCTCGAACTGGGGGCTGTGGAGGCCCTTCACGAGGGAGATCATGTGCATGCCCCCGTATTCCTGGCCGATGAAGCTGAGGTTACGGACGAACTCGACGACGCTGGCCTCGTTCTCGGGGCGCGTGAATCCACTGAGGCTCTCGATGACGAGGCGATAATTCTGTCCCGCGCTCATGGCGGCCTTGATGGCCGTGTTGAACACGTCCTCCCGCTTCATCCCGAGGACGCCCGGTTGCTTCGCTGCGGTCCGCGCGATGGCAAACTGGCTCGAGTACCCGTCGTGGACGTCGAGCTGGGGTTGGGTCCCGTTCCCCTGCTTGAACGCGAGGATCCTGTCCCGAAGGCCAACAGGCGGGCGATCCATCTCGATGTACGTGACCGGATCATTCACCATGAGCCCGCCACCTGCGAACTGCTCCGAGAAAAGGGAGATGGCGTTGCCTGGCTCCGACAGGAGCAGGATCGTGGATCCTCGGGGGACCCCGCCGCCAAGTTGAGCATCGAGGCCGGAGATCCCCGTCGTGGACAGGGTTGCAGGCATACAGGGTGGTCCTTCTCGTCCTTCCTCGGTCGGATGCTATTAAAACAATCGGCCGGGGGAAAAACGCGCGTCGCCCATCTTGGCGGGTCTGTCAACCCGAACCTGTGCCCGTGCAGGGGGGTTGCGGCCGGCTGGCACGCGTCCGTCCCCCGGCGCCCCGGCATGGATGCCCCGCCCGTCATGGATGCCCCGGTATCATGAGGGATGCCGCGTCTCCGAGGCCGTGGATCCCGTCACCGTCGTGGTCGCGTTCCTCGTCGGAATCGTCGCCGGCATCGCGTCCGGTCTCTTCGGCGTGGGTGGCGGCGTCATCATGGTGCCCGCCCTCCTCTTCATCGTGGAAGGGACGACATTCCTCGTGGCGAAGGCCGCGAGTCTGGCCGCGATGATGGTCGGCACCATCGTGGGAATCCTCCGCCATCGCGCCAAGGGGAGCGTGGACCTTGCGAGGGGAATCGTCCTTGGTGCGATGGGTGCCGTGGGTGCGGCGATCGCCGTTCTCCTTGCCGAGGGGTTTCCGGAAGCGGTCCTCCGCGCTGCCTTCGGTGTGTTCCTCGTGGTGACCGGCATCCGGATGCTGCGAAGTCGCGTGCCGGAACCGAGGAAGCTGACGCGACCCGTGGAGCTCGCCATCACCGCAGTGACGGGTCTGGCGGCCGGCGTCATCGCCGGATTCTTCGGCGTTGGAGGTGGCATCGTGATGGTGCCCGCCATGGTGTATACGGGCATCCCGATCCACCTCGCCATCGGCACGAGCCTCGTCGCCATCCTCATCAATGCGGCCGCCGCCACCGTGACACACCTGGAACTCGGGTACTGGTCGGCGGTCGTCATCCTCGCGCCCGCACTCGCCGCAGGGGCCGTCGTCGGGGCATTCATGGGCGCGGGCCTCGCGCACCGGTTGAACGCGGCCCGGTTGCGACGCGCATTCGCCGGGTTCCTCATCCTCGTCGGCGCGTCCATGGCCGTGCAGGGATGGGTGTTGTTGTAGCGCGGGCGGGCGGGGGGCCGCATCCCCGGTCCCGGAATCGGGTGGCCGATTCAACTCGGTCTACCCTCATACCACACGTAGGTGAGAAGCACCACGTCCTCTGCCCGGTCCGAGCCGCGTCCGAAAAGGATGCTGGACGAAGTTCCGACCTCGTGATCGGTCGGGATGGGCGGGCCGGCTTCCGCATACAGGTCCCGGTTCGCAGCGAACATGAGCGTGTTCGCAAGGAAGCGCAGGTCATCCCCGGCGGGGAGCGCTTCAAGGGCGAACGCGCTCGCGATCACGGTCCCCTCCCCGAGTCGTCCGCGTCGATCGACGAGCAGCTTCGATTCGAGGCGCTTCGAGACGAGCGCCGGGTCATACGTGCCGGACCACGCGGCGGGAACCGTCCACGTTCCACTCTCCGGGTACCATGCGGTCGCCAGGGCATTCGGCGTCACAAGGACGGGATGTTTGTGCCGGGGGGGCTTCGTGCCGTTCGTGGTGTCGCTCCGGACGAGGCCGAAGGAATCCTCGAATGCCTGCGGGTCGCCGCTTGTCGGGAGGATGATCAATGCGCCGCCGCGGGACACGAAGGCGGTCAACGCGCCTTGGGAAAGCGGATCAATCGTGTGGTCGACGCTCGCGCCCGAGCCCACGATGACCGCATCCACTCCGGCCGAGTCCAGCTCGAAGTCGTTGGTCCAGAGGGTGCGTCCGCTGTCGTCCTTCACCACGATGTCATCGATCTCCCAGCCTCCGCTCACGAGGGCGCGGGGCGGGACCGCGGACGCGATCCATGTGAATGCGACGCGGATGCCGCCTTCGAACGGACTCGCGGGAACGAACGTGGCACTCCGCGCCACCCATGCGCCGGCGGTGTCCGTGCTCGACGTGGCATCATCCGGGAGCCACGTGGTCACATCGGCCACCGAGATCGTACCCACCTGCACGACGCCCCGGTCGATGGCCGGGGTGGTCCCGTCATCGGTGACGCGCTCCCGCCATGTGAGGGTGATCCGGGAGACGCCGGCGGCCTCGATCCGCGGGCTCGCCAAACGATCCTCCTCACCGGAATTGTAGGCGATGTCCGTGCCGTCGCCGAACCGGGCAAGCCATGTGCCGCCGTCCTCGGCGAGCGACCACCCGTAGTCCCCGATGTCCCGCGGGAGTCCGCCGCGGTACTCCTGGTATGCGAAGCCGAGGAATCGAGGGGTCAGGTGCGGCGTGATGTTGCTCGCGGCCGTGGACATCTCGACGTTGGAACCCGTTCCCGTCGTCGGGTCGTAGGAGGCGTTCGTGTACGACGCGCAAAGGCGGGCGAGGATGGAGGATTCCCATTGGCGGGTGCCGCGTTCGGCGGGTGCCGGTTCAAGGAGCGCGACCCGGTAGGCGTCGATGCCGCTTTCACCACCCCCGCACGCGGGATTGTGGGTGTAGGATGGGTACGCACGGATGTGGATGCCGCGGTCGTCGATGTCCATGGCGGCCATGAGTTCCGGCATGTCCAGGTAGCCGTTCGAGGCATCCGTCACCTCCGGCTCGCCGCGATTGAGCAGGTCGAGGGCGGGGACGTCGAGGATGCCTTGGCCGTTGCCGAACCCCGGCTGGGCGGATTGCAGGACGAGCGCGTCCACATGGGTCGTCCACGAAGGGGTCCCGGGGCGCACGAGGATTTCCGTGATGTCCCTCGCGAGGATCATGCTTGTCTCGCCCGTCACCTCCGGGTCGGACGGCGTCATCGCGGACATGGCCCAGAGGATGAGGCCGAGGAGGGCGACGAAGGTGATGCCGCCGACGAACCATGTGATGAGGGCCAGGCCGCCGTCGTCCGATTGTGGCGTCCCGGACACCATGGCGACAAGGTATGGTCAAGGTGGACAAGTCCATGTCGGGAGGGGACGAGGGGAACAAAGGACTGGACGTGTCAACCATGGAGGGTCTCGGTGGGGTCGATCGGTCATCGGGGTCGGACCTGGGGTGCGACGCCGGGTCGGTCGACCCTGATGCTTGCGCGCGGGTTCGCGTGCACACGCTGGAGCACGCGCCTCCCGGCTGCGCGCCTGCGCCCACGGGCACGGATCCGCCTCCGCGGGTGGGCGCGAGGAATATCATTAAGCCCCTCGCCGCAACTGCCCGCCCGTCGCCATGGCCGCCGTCACGCCCCCCGTCCAGATTCTCAAGGAGGATGGCACCCTTGCCGCAAAGGCAGAGGAGCCCGCCCTTTCGGATGCGGACCTCGAAACGATGTACCGCGCCATGCTCCTTGCCCGCACCCTCGATTCGCGTTGCATGAACCTGCAACGCCAGGGGCGCATCGGCTTCTTCGGGACGAGCACGGGGGAAGAGGCGGCCATCATCGCAAGCGGGTTCGCCTTTGAACCCGGGGACTGGATCTTCCCGGCCCTGCGCCAGAGCGGCATCCTCCTCATGCGCGGCTACTCGCTGGAGAAGTACTTCCACCACCTCTTCGGCACCGGCGAATCCACCGAGAAGGGCCGCAGCATGCCGTGCCACTTCAGCGACCGGGAGCAGAACTTCTTCAGCTGGGGGAGCTGCATGGCGACGCAACTCCCGCACGCCGTCGGCGCTGCATATGCCGCGAAACTCCGCGGCGAATCCACCGTCATGGCCGGCTACATGGGTGACGGTGCCACAAGCGAGAGCGACTTCCACGTGGCCATGAACTTCGCGGCCGTCTGGAAGACGCCCACCGTCTTCGTCTGCCAGAACAACCACTGGGCCATCAGCGTCCCGTTCCACAAGCAGACCGCGAGCGATGGCATCGCGGTGAAGGCGACCGCGTACGGCATGCCCGGCGTCCGCGTCGACGGCAACGATGCCCTCGCCGTGTACCGGGAAACCCGGAAGGCCGTGGACCGCGCCCGCGCCGGTGGCGGGCCCACCCTCATCGAACTCGTGACCTATCGCATGCAGGGGCACTCCTCGTCCGACGATCCCACGCGGTATCGGGACCCGGAAGAGGTGGCCGCATGGGCCGCCCGCGACCCCGTCACCCGCTTCCGCACGTACCTCGAAGCCCGCGGCATCTGGTCCGCGGCGAAGGAGGATGCCGCGGTCGCGGAGATGAACGAGGCGATCTCACGGGCCATCCAGGTGGCCGAAGCTGCCAGCCCACCGGATTCCCGGAGCCTCGTCGAGGACGTGTTCGCCGAGGTGCCGTGGCACCTTGAGGAACAGTACCGGGAGTTGCGGGCGCTCCGGGGCGACTGACCCCTCCGGCTTCGCCGTGGGTGCGCGTCGTCCACGCACCGGCACCGCCGATCCGGACTCCATGGACCAGAGGTGCATCAACGGTCGAGCCGTGGCCCCGACCTTTCGTCGCGCGCTGCTTCGCCGGTCAGACGTTCCCGGCCGTCCGCCCGATCCTCGAAGAGGACGGTCCGGATCGGGAACGGGATGTCGACACCCGCGTCATCGAGGGTCAGCTTCACGGCCGTGATCACCCGGTCCGTCACATGGACGACCGTGCTCCGATCCGCCTTCGTCCACCAGCGGACCTTGATGTCGACGCTCGACCCCGCGAGTTCCTCGGTCAGCGCCTCGGGTGCGGGATCATCGAGGACGCCGTCCACCGTCGCCACCGCGTCCGCGATGATGCGCTTCGCCTCCGGCAGGTCTTCCCCGTACCCGATGCCGACCACGAATTCACTTCGACGGTTCTCGAAAGCGGTGTGCACCGTGACGGCGTCGGTGTAGAGGTCCGCATTCGGGATGACGATGCGGCGGTTGTCGTAGGTGCGGATCTTGGTGGCCCGCGTCCGGATCTCCTCCACGGTGCCTTCGTGCTCTCCCACGGTGATCTGGTCGCCGACCCGGAACGGCTCCTGGAGGAGGATGAGGATGCCCGCGAGGAAGTTCTGCAGGATGTCCTTGAACGCGAAACCTACTGCCACGCTGGTGAGCCCGAGGACGCCGATCAGGGTGCCCACGGTGACCGAGGGGATCACGATGGTGGCGGCGATCAGGAGTCCGGTGAACGTGAGGCCCCACCGGGCCAGGCGGCCCATGACAAGCCCCACGTTGGCATGCACGCGGTTCGCCGTCGTGCGCACGATGATCGTCCGCACCGCATGCCCGACCGCGTAGAATACGGCGAACACGATGGCGCCGATGGCGAGGATCGGGAGGAGGGCGATGGTGCCGCGAACGAGGCCCATGATCGTGTCCCAGGCAAGGGAGAAGTCAACCATCCTGAACCACGGGTCCACCCGACTCATCGATGCGGTACGCATCCGCCGGGGTCCATGGGTCGGGTGGTTGGCGGGATTGAAGGAGCTGGTTCATGGGTCGACCGATCTGCCGTGCCGAAGCTACGGTCGCGGGGTCGCGGGCGGATCGCGCCACCTCCGGCCTCCATGGCTACCGAGTGGTGGGGGCGGCAGAATCGGTGGGGCGGTCACGCCGCGGGGGGCATTTGCCCCGGCCTTGCCGTTTCACACCAGGTCCTTCGCTTCCTTGCGAAGCGCCTTCGGCGGCCGCCACTGCTGGAAGTCGAGGACGCCGACGAGGAAGATGCCGATGAACAGGGTGGCGAGGACGAATGCCACGTCACTGAAGATCCAGGCCACGACGGCGATGGCGAAGTAGTATCCGCGCTGCCCGTACGTGTACCGGTTCGTCGCGCGGTTCAGCATCATGGTGAGGTACGTGATCCCATCCACACCTTCCACGTGCTCGATGAGGTCCGTGTCCGCCGCGATCAGGATCGTGAGCTGGTTCAGGTACCGCACACTGATCAGGAAGCTGAAGAAGCTGAACGCGAACGTCACGGTCAGGGCCACGAATTTCCAGAAGATGATGGGGTCCGGTTCCCCCGTGGGGTGGAACGTCTGGTTCAGGTCCCCGGTGACGATGATGTTGAGGATGACACCGATCACGAGGATGGCACTCGTGGCCATCAGGTTCGCGGTCATGATCAGGTTCCGGATGGCCTGGACCCCGACGATGTAGTCCCGCCGATCCAGGATCCGCTTCACCCACGTCCGCCGGTACAGGTGGATCTTCCCCTTCACCGTGGCGAGGGGATGATAGTGGCTGTACATGTGGTACGCAATGTGGTAGCCGAAGCTGAATGAGAGCAACAGGATCAGTCCGATGACGTCCCAGACACTCAGCGGGGGAAGGGCCACTTGGGTTAGGGGAGTCCGGGCGGGGGACATAAATTGCGTGGGTCGGACCCGGCGACTCGACGGCTCGCGACTCCGAGGGTCCGTAGGAATGGGGGTGGGTCGGCGGATGCTGCCGCGGGCATGGGGGGGGGGGCGCCCGCCTCCGGCCTTCATGATTTCTTCATCCGTCTCTGTGCTCTCAGTGTCTCTGTGCACTCTGTGTGAAATGGTCGCGGAACCAACCAACCGGATTCATTCCCATGCCAAGCCCGGTACTCCTGATTCAATGAACCGGGCCCCCGAATTCGTGGGTCGAGCCAACCGGAGCTCCGCATTCGTGGGTCGAGCCAACAGGAGCTCCGCATTCGTGGGTCGATGCAACCGAAGCTCCGCATTCGTGGGCCATGGCAACGGATGCCCCGCCACCGAGCCAAGTGGCCCCCCGCACCCCGCCCCACACATGGAACCGCACAAGCTCCGTTTCCACTGGAACCCCGATTTCCCCCGCCCCGTCTTGGCGAAGCCCCCGAAAGCCCCGCGTCGAACGGTATCCCTTATATGCCACGAGCCGGATTGTGTGGATGGATGGGAATGCCGAACGGCACGTTCGCCTGAGCGTGCCCCAGGCCTCCGGATGGGTTACCTGTGGTTCCACAGGAAATCATGTGGCCGCATGGCGCACCGCGCCAAGGACGGCCGACCGGCACGCGGACGCGCGTGGCTGCGGGCATTCCCTTCACTCCGGAGGATTGCCCCCGTGCACCTGAAGCGGGTCGAGGTCGAGAATTTCAAGAGCTTCGGACGAAAGCTCACCATCCCCTTTCTGGATGGCTTCACTGCGATCACGGGCCCCAACGGTTCCGGGAAAAGCAACATCGGTGACGCGATCCTTTTCGTCCTCGGGCCCAAGTCCAACAAGGCGATCCGCGCCGGGCGGCTCACCGACCTCATCTTCAACGGCGGCAAGGAACGCAAGCCCGCGGACCATTGCCGCGTGAGCCTCGTCTTCGACAACGTGGACCGGGTCATCCCGGTGGACACGGACGAGGTGACGCTCATGCGTCACGTGAAGCTCGCGAAGAACAACAAGGACAACTATTATTCCCATTTCTACGTGAACGGCCGGGCCTCCAGCCTCACCGAGTTCGACAGCCTTCTCGCCCACTCGCGCATCAGCGCCGACGGCTACAACATCGTCCGTCAGGGCGACGTCACCCGCATCGTCGAGATGAGCCCGCTCGAACGTCGCCGCATCCTCGACGACATCGCGGGGATCACCAAGTTCGACGCGGACATCACGAAGGCGAACGAGGAGCGCGCCCAGGTAGAGGCGAACCTGGAACGCATCGGCATCATCCTCGACGAGATCGACGCGCAGATCAAGAAGCTCGAACGGGAACGGGCCGCGGCCCTCCGCTTCAAGGACGCCCGCGACCAGTTGGACCTCGCGAAGGTCAAGCTGGCCCGCCGGCGCGCGGATGCGATCACGGGCGAGATCGACAGCGTGAACCGCCAGATGACGCGGAACGTCACCGAGATCGCGGATCTCGAGAAGGCCCTTGGTGTCCTCCGCGAGGACATCGTGAAGGCGGACGATGCGCTGAAGAAGGTCGAGTCCGAGATCGCCGAACGCGGCGGGGAAGAGGCCCGCGAGCTCAAGATCCAGATCGACGCGCTCAAGGCCCAGCAGGTGCGGGCCACGGAGCGCCTCAACTACGCGAAGCAGGAACTCGGCGACATCAAGGCCGAGCGTGCCGAGGTCCAGGAGGCGTTGAAGCGCCTCGACAAGGACGAGGCGAAGATCCGCAGGGAGCGGGACGGCATCGCGGAGCGGCAGAAGACCGCGAGTGCCGAACGGACCACGGCCGCCGCGCACCTTGACGCCCTCCGCAACCGCATCGGCGAAGGCCAGGGCAAGGCCGCGGAGATGAAGCAGGAGCTCGCGAAGCTCAAGCAGAAGTACGACGCCGCGCAGGAGGAGATCCACGCGGCGAAACTGGAGGAGGACCGCCTCGCCGAGAAGCGGGACCACGCGCGCACCGCGGTCGCGGACCTTGAGGAGAAGAAGCAGACTGCGGCATTCGAGCTCAAGGACGCGGAATGGGAACTCAAGGAATTGACCGGGGAATCCCAGGGGTCCCAGACGGACCTTGAGCGCATGAAGAAGGACCTCTTCGCGAACAAGAAGCGCGAGAGCGAGGTCACGGCGGAACTCCGGGACCTCGAAACCGCCGTTCGCCGTCTCCGGAACGATTACCAGCAGCTCAAGACCGATCACGATGCGGCCGAGAACGCGGCGCGCGGCTACACGCGGGCCGTGGACGCCGTCATGACCGCGCGGGACCAGGGCGAACTGCCGGGGGTCATCGGCACCATCGCGGAACTCGCGAAGGTGGATGACAAGTACGGCACCGCCATGGAGGTCGCCGCCGGGGGCCGCATGCAGGCCATCGTAACCGAGACTGATGCGGACGCCGCCGCAGCCATCGATTACCTGAAGGCGAAGAAGCTCGGCCGGGCCACGTTCCTGCCCCTTTCCCGCATGACGCCGGGCCGCCCTGCGGGTCGCCCCCTCATGGCCGTTCGCGACAACGCGGCCGAAGGGTTCGCCATCGACCTCATCCAGTACGAGGACCGGTACAAGCCCGCGTTCTGGTACGTGTTCCGCGACACCGTGATCATGCGGGACCTCACGAATGCGCGCCGCCTCATGGGCGGGGTGCGCATGGTCACCCTCGACGGCGACGTCATCGACGCCGGCGGCGCCATGACGGGCGGCCACGACGCCCGCCGCGAGAAGCTCAAGTTCGGTGCGGGTGCAACGCGCGAGGAACTGGACCGCGTCGCGAAGCGCCTGCGGGCCGCCGTCGAGCATCAGGAGATCCTCGCGGGCGAACTCGCGCAGGTGCGTGCCACCATCGAAGCCCTTGATGGCGAGATCCGGACCCGATCGCAGGACGCCACCTCCAAGGGCGACCGCGTGAAGGCCCTTGAGAACCGGAAGCGGGAGGCTCATGCGCGTCTCGAAGTCGTGTCCAAGGACCTTGCGCGGGTGAACGAGGAGTTCACGAAGGCGGAGTCCGTCCTTCAGGAGATCGTGGGTCGTCGCTCCGTCCTGACCACAACCCTCGAAACCTTCGAAGCCGAGCGCAAGGAGAAGAACACGATCCTCCTCTCGTCCACCGATCGGGCCACAGCCGAGGACCTCACGCGCACGGAGGCGAAGGTCTCGGAGCTCAGGGAATCCGTACGCGATGCTGACTCCCAACTCGAAACGAAGGACCATGCGATCGCGCTTGTTGCGGAGCGGCGCGCCGAGATCGAGGCCACGTTGAAGCGCCTCGCGGACGCCCGCGGTGAACACGATGAGCGGATGAAGGAATCTGCGAAGGAGATCGCGAAGGCCAACGAGCAGCTCGAGGTCTTCCTCAAGGTCGAGGCCGAGCAGAACGAGGAGATGCGGGGCCTCCACAAGGAGCGCGACACCGCGTACGAGGCGAAGAGCCAACTCCAGAACAAGGCCTCGAAGGTGGAGGACAAGATCGAGACCACCCGCGACCTCGGCCTCCAGCTGAAGATGAAGATCCCGGGCCTCGAGGACGCGTTGAAGGAGGTGCAGGCGGAACTCGATGCCGCCCCCGTCCCCGCGCCCGACGTGGTCGAGGAGACGCAGGAAGCCCTCCGCGGCGAGATCCGTCGCCTCGACAACGAGATCGCCCGCATCGGTGACGTGAATCTCCTCGCCCTTGAGCAGTACGACGATCAGGTGAGCCGCAAGACGCAGCTTTCCACGGAGGTCGAGCGGTTGAACGGGGAGCGCGAGAACCTCATCGAACTCGTGGACGCCCTCACCGACCGCAAGAAGGAGGGCTTCTTCAAGGTCTTCGAGGAGATCAACGAGCACTTCCAATCCGTGTTCGCGCGCCTGTCCGACGGCGGCAAGGCGCGCCTTGAACTCGAGCACCCGGACGATCCGTTCGAGGGCGGCCTGATTCTCCGCTCCCAGCCGAAGGGCAAGAAGGTCACGCGCCTCGAAGCCTTGAGCGGCGGCGAGAAGAGCCTGACCTCGATGGCGTTCATCTTCGCCATCCAGGAATTCACCCCCAGTCCCTTCTATTACCTCGACGAGGTGGACCAGAACCTCGACGGCATCAACTCCGAACTCCTTGCGCGCATGGTGAAGGCGAACTCGCGCACAAGCCAGGTCATCATGGTGTCCCTCCGCAAGGTCACCCTCAAGGAGGCGAGCCACGTGTACGGCGTCACCATGAACGAGGGCGGCCTCTCCGAGGTTGTCGGGGAAGTCCACCTTTCCGAGATTCCGGACGCCGACCAGGGCGCGCCAAAGGACGAGGGCGGCGACGGCGAACCCGGCAAGGTGTCCGCTGCGCGCCAAGGGGCCGACCGCGACGGCCGCCGTGAAGGTAAGCGCCGTGACGGTGGCGATGACCTTGATGAAGGCGACCACGGCAACGGCGACGGCGACGGCGACGACAGCGATGACGGCGACGATGGCGACGCCGGCAGCCGCGAAGTCGAGGTCCGCGAACCGAAGGCGGCGCCCGAAGTGGCGCCCATTCCCAACGGGGGTACCCATTGATGCGTCCTGACAGCCTGCCCACGAACCGCACGGGTCCCGAAGCGGGCGCCGTCGTCATCCACCCCTCGTCGAGTCCTTCGACGACCCACCTCCCGGAGGGATCCCTGTAGCCGCAGCGGAATTCACGAACGAGGTGCAGGTCCTGAACCACCTGCTCTTCCACAAGAGCATCCTGAGCGAGGACGAGGGCGGGGACCGCCTCAACGACTACATCCGCATCCTCAAGGAGCGCGGGGAAGGCGAGTACGTGTCCATCGAGGACCCGTTCGAACGCGCCATCGCCCTCGCCTTCGAACTCGTCCTCGAAGAGCACCTGAACCCGTGGGACCTGGACCTCGTCCAGTTCGCGACCCTGTACGCGCGCCGCCTCAAGGACGCGCCGGAAGTGGACCTCATCACGGCCGGGCGCCTCCTCCTCATGGCGTGGCGCATATGCCGGATGCAATCGGACGACCTCCGGTTGAAGTCGGAGCCGCCGCCGGAACCCGAGTTCGAGGAAGCCGGATGGGACGACATCGACGATGCCGCATGGCTCACCGAGGACGTGGACTACGAGTACACGGTGAACGTCCTCAAGGAAGAGCAGCCCGAGTCCATCCTCGATGAGAAGATCCGGCACCGCGGAAACCGCCGCGTCACCCTCCTCGAACTCGTGCAGGCCCTCGAAGAGGCCCGTGCGGAAGCCGAGTTGCGCGCCGAGATCAGCTCGAAGCGCATCATCGAGAAGGAGCGCAGGAAGCGCATCCGGGAAGGCCGCGCGCAGGGCAGTGCCCATCAGGAGGACCAGGACGCGGACAACGTCGAGGTGTGGAAGCGCATCCGGCGATTCAACGGTGCTCCGATTCCGCTGGCCAGCATTCACACCGGGACGCGCGACGACCTCGTGAAGAGCCTCGTTGCCGTCCTGTTCCTCGCCCGCGGCGGCAAGGTCCACGTGAGCCAGGAGGACTTCCCGTTCGGCACCATCTACGTGAAGAACGTGACCCCCGCGGACCCTGTGGAGGGGGCATCGGACGGGGACGGCGAAGGTGAGGACGGCACGGATTCCGACACGGCGACCGACGCAACGCCCTCCACCGGGGACAGCCCGGACGCAACGGTCCCCGAAGGCGACGCCGCGCCCCGATCGCCGGACGCTGACGGACCAGGCGTCGGTCCCGACCCGGATTCCGCTGCTGCCCATGCAAAGCCGCGCGCCCCGGCTCCCGAGGCCGACGTGGCGTCTACGCAGGCGACCCTCGGCGCGGCGCAACCCGCCAGGGCCGTGGGGCCATCCGCGGCGCCGGCCCGCAAGCCCGGCAAATCCACCGCGACCGCAGGGAAACGCAAACGCGCCGACGCGCCGACGCGAACCCTTGAATCCTGGTCGCCGGAGTGAGGAACCATGGCCATGCCCGCTCCCCCCCGCAAACCGACATCGGACGAAGAAGCGACCACCGGTGCAGGTGCCGTCACCGCTGCCGGAACCGCCACCGGCCCGGAAGCTGACCCCCTCGACGGCCTCGCCAAGGTCGTGGCCACCGGCAAGGCCCGGATCCCGGACGATGCAAAGGTCGTGATCGAGCCGCCCGCACCCAAGCCCGATTCGCGTCTTGCGACCCACCTCATCATGGAAGCCGCGCTCTTCAGCGCCGGGAAACCCCTGAGCGTCGAAGAGATTGCCGAGAACACGGGGGTCCCGAAGCGGCAGGTGCGCACGGCCCTCGAGAAGCTCGCGGCGTACTACAAGGAGATCGATTCCAGCCTCGAAGTCGGCAAGGCCGGCGCCCGCTGGGCCATGCAGGTGCGGGCGCTGTATGCGCCGCGCACCACGAAGCTCGCGCCCATGGAAGTCTCCATCAAGACGATCAAGACCCTGGCTCTCATCGCATACCACCAGCCGCTCCTCCAGAGTGACCTCATGGAGATGGTGGGCGCGAAGGTGTACGATCACGTGAAGGAACTCGTGGCCCTCGGCCTCATCCGCAAGCGCGCCCACGAGCGCAGCTACATGCTCGTCACCACGGAGCGGTTCCCCGAGTACTTCGGCATCGCAGCGACCGACCGGGAGGAGATCAAGCAGTATCTCGCGCGGAAGGTCGGGCTGAGGATTCCGGACACGGACGGGAAGGGGAACCGGAAGTTGACGACGCCGGCCGCCGAGGTGGTGTCGGCTGAGGACGACGACGCGGCGGAAGACGCGGTCGACGAGGATGCGGCCGGCGATGACTCCGCGGACGAGGACGCGGCAGGCGTTACCGGTGCCGTGGATGCGTCGGATGCGGACGTTGCGTCAGCATCCAAAGGGGTGGGTGGCGCGCCGGTGCCGGTCCGGAACGCGGGCACTGGATCCGCCGAAACCGCCACGGGTGAATCCGCGCGGCCCGTTGCGGACGCTGAGGAATGACGAGCTACCGGACGCATTTATTTGGCGGGACGTGGGCGGGCTGTGTACGCCCGCCACCCGCCCCCGACGCGGCGCGCTTCGCGCGCACGCG